>DASRUQ010000035.1:0-18137 GCA_035655355.1 Minisyncoccota bacterium | reverse complement strand
GGGCTCGTTATTTACTTTTTTGTGTGGCCTCTTATTTTCCCGGCAGAAAGTAATACTCTCAACCCCGTCACAACTGACACCACCGAAGAGCAGGCTCCTCCAGTCACTAACGTTCCCGCTGTAACTCCACAGTTAACACATCAAACTTTCTTTATTGCCGCTCCTGCATCTACTTCTTCTACAGTTAACCTGGCTACTTTGACTCTAGCCGAAATTCAAACAGCTCTTACCGCAGCTATTTCCGGCGCGCAACCTCAGACTCTCACGGAAACTAATCTTAGTCTGAATAATTCTCCAGTTGACGCTACGGCTTTTATGGCAATTGCCTTCCCGGAGCTTGATCAAGCTGTTATCGGGGCAAACTTTGATAAAGATATGACAACTTTCGTCTATAAAGACGCTAACGGCTCTCACCCAGGTTATATTTTCAAATTGAATAATCTCACCAATCTCGCTGCTGTTTCCGCGGCCGTTAAAGGGATAGAATCTTCTGCTAATTTGCCTAATCTATTCTTAACTTCTCCGGGAGCGGCCGTAGGAGTTTTTAAAGACAGCATAACCGTTGGCGATGCCAAGGCCAGATATATTAATTACTCTACCGTGGGGAACTCCTTTAATTACACTTGGTTTAATAATTATCTTGTCGTTAGCACCTCTTTCAGCGGCTTTAAAGAGGCCCTGAAACTTCTCGGGTTGCCATCGTAGGATTTGACTGCTCAGTAAAGAATGAAGTACAATCTCTTGTAATGAAAGGCCCGAAGTTACTCGGGCCTTTAATTTAGTAAGATAAAATTAAACCCTCCCAAGTTTCATTTTACAAAATTTGGGAGGGTAAAAAACAAAATGGATTTAAAAGCATTAATACAGGGCGTGGCCCAAATCGCCGAAGATAAAAAGATAGAAGCCGCGAAAGTCTTTGAGGCTATTGAAGGCGCTTTGGCCGCTGCTTACAAAAAAGAATATATGACTCGTGGCGTTATTGTTAAGGCCAAACTGGATATGGACCAAGGCGACCTCAAGTTCGTTCAGGCTAAGGAAGTAGTAGACGAAACTGTCGTGAAAATGGTTGATCCCGATAGCGTTGAGACAGAAGAAGTGGCGGAGAGAGCAGAGGGAGAAGACGCTCCCTTGCCCCGATATAACCCCGAAAGACATTTATTACTTAGCGAAGCCAAAAAAATAAAAAAAGACGTTAAGGTGGGCGACGAGTTGGAATTCCCCTTGGAAGCCAAGACCGACTTCGGCCGCATTGCCGCCCAGACCGCCAAGCAAGTTATCATCCAAAAAATAAGGGAGGCCGAAAGAGAATCGATCGTGGCGGAGTTTAAAAACAAAGAAGGGCAGGTTGTCTCCGGTATTATTCAGCGTTTTGAAAGAGGCAATGTCTTTATAGACCTCGGCCGAGCCGTAGGTATTATGTTCCCGAACGAAGCTATCCCAGGTGAATATTACAAAACTGGGGAGAGGATGAAGTTTTATGTTCTTTCCGTCCAGACCGAAACCAGAAACACGGGCATTGTCCTCTCCAGAGCTCATCCGAAATTTGTCAGTAAGCTCTTTGAAATGGAAGTTCCCGAAATTGCCGATAAGGTTGTGGAGATAAAAGCTATCACCAGAGAGCCGGGCAGCCGCACTAAGATTGCCGTGGCTTCTAATGTGGATGGAGTTGATCCGGTAGGGAGTTGTGTTGGTCAGCGCGGCACCCGCGTTATGGCGGTTAACAGCGAATTGGGTCAGGAGAAATTGGATATCATTGAATGGTCCGAAGACCCCGCTAAGTTTATTGCGTACTCGCTGTCTCCAGCTAAAGTAAGATCAGTTGAACTTTCCGGAGAAAGGGAAGCTAAGGCCTTCGTGCCTGACGATCAGCAATCCTTAGCTATCGGTAAAGGCGGTCAGAATGTCAGGCTGGCGGCTAAACTTACTGGTTGGAAGATAGATGTCCGTTCCCAATCCAAACCAGACGAAGCTTTAGAGGGTGGTATTGCCTCTGCTGAAGGTGTGGCTGCCCAAAAACCCGAAACTGAAGCTACGGTTGAAGAGGGCGATAAGCCGGTTTATCATAAAGTAGACGAAGAAGAATAATTCAAATTAAAAGAATCTATGACCATTAACGTTATCGTTGAAACTCCAAGGGGCTCAAGAAATAAATACGAAATGGACAAAGAGAGCGGCCGCATTATGCTGGATCGCGTCCTCCACAGTTCAGTCCACTACCCGGCCGACTACGGTTATGTGCCTGACACTTTGTATTCCGACGGAGATCCGTTGGATGTTCTTATTTTAAATCGTTTTTCGGTAATCCCCGGCTGTATTGTTCCCTCGCGCCCCATCGCTGTTTTTAAGATGGTGGATTCGGGAGATAACGACGAAAAGATAATTGCCGTACCGGAAAAAGATCCCCACTACAAGCACTGGAAAGATATAAACGATATCCCAGAGTCTCTGAGAGATGAGATAGAAGAATTCTTCAAAACCTACAAGAATCTCGAAAAAGGCAAGTATGTAGAGGTACGTGGCTGGGGAGATGTTAAAGAAGCGGAAGAAATAGTCAGCTCTTCATTCAAGAAATAAATTATATGAAAGATACAAAAGACAGCCGAGGACAGTATTTAATTCCTACCGTTATAGAGAAATCCAATTACGGTGAGAGAGCTTACGATATCTATTCCCGTCTTTTGAAGGACAGGGTGATTTTTTTGGGCGGTCCGATTGACGATCAATCCGGCAACTTAGTTATCGCGCAATTACTTTTCCTGGAAGGTGAAAACTCCAAAGAAGATATTAAACTTTATATCAATTCTCCCGGAGGTTCGGTTTCCAGTACTCTCGCCATTATAGACACCATGAACCACATCAAACCCGATGTTTCAACTGTTTGCGTTGGTATGGCCGCTTCCGGCGGAGCTTGGGTTTTGACCTCTGGCACCAAAGGCAAGAGATATATATTGCCTAATGCCGAAGTCTTGCTGCACCAGCCTTTAGGCGGAGTGGAGGGGCAGGCTACAGATATTGCCATAACAGCCAAACACATTCTGAAACTGAAAGATAAATTAACTCAGATTATGTCCAAAGCCACTGGTCAGCCTATAACCAAGATAGAAAAAGATATAGACAGAGACTATTGGTTCAGCGCCGAAGAAGCCAAACAATACGGTTTAATCGATGAAGTCATTAAAAAAGCCAAATAACGAAGCCATTAAGGAGCTTCTGACCCGTGGTGTAACCGAGGTTGTAGACCGCGGGCATTTGGAAGCGGCGCTCAAGTCCGGCAAGAAGCTTCGCGTCAAACTGGGTATAGACCCTACCGGGCCGAAGATCCACCTGGGGAACGCCGTTATACTCCGCAAACTCCGCGATTTTCAGCGCCTGGGGCACAAGGCGGTTTTGATAGTGGGGGACTTCACCGCTTTAATCGGCGACCCTTCCGATAAGCTCGCCAAGCGTCCAATGCTGACCGCGGCGCAAATCAAGGTCAATCTTAAAGATTACAAAGCCCAGTTAGGTAAAATACTGGATTTAAAGAAAACCGAATTTCATTTCAATTCCAAATGGCTGGCTAAGCTCAAATTCGCTGAGATTGCCGAGCTGGCTGAAACATTTACTGTTCAACAGATGCTTGCTCGGCGCAATTTTAAGGATCGTATCGAGTCAGGAACGGAGATAAGCCTGCGGGAATTGCTGTATCCTTTAATGCAGGGTTATGACAGTGTGGCTATAAAAGCGGATGTGGAAATCGGCGGCTTTGATCAATTATTCAATGTACTTGCCGGCCGCACTATTCAGCGCGCTTACAACCAACCGGTTCAGGATGTCTTAACCGGTGAGATGCTGGACGGCACCGATGGCCGTAAGATGTCCAAGAGTTGGGGGAACGTGGTTAATATCACCGAAGCGCCCAATGAAATGTTCGGAAAGTTGATGTCGCTGCGCGATGAACTTATCCCTAAATATTTATTACTTTGCACCGATTGGAAAAAATCGGATATTGATAAAGTTGAAGCCGGGATGAAAAACGGCAAAATTAACCCGCGGGACGCGAAATTAATGCTGGCCGAAGAGATTGTCAAAACTTATCATGGAAACAAAATTGCCATTACCGCTAAAGAAAACTTTGTCTCCATTTTTTCTAAAAAAGAAAGCCCGATTGAAGTTGCCTCTCTCAAAGCCACTAAGATAATCAACGCCGTTGATTTGATTGTGAGCAGCGGCCTTGTTAAAAGTAAAAGTGAAGCTAGGCGTCTGGTGGATCAGGGTGCCTTTAGAGTCAACGACAAAGTTATTCAAAGTCCTACTAGCCCCCTTAATCTCCAGGGAGGGGAACTGATAAAAATAGGCAAGAAAAGTTTCTTCAGAATAAAATAACTCTCTAAGAGCTATTTTATTTATCCCCTGTTTTGTTTTTTGTTTTTGGCAGCCTTCATAAAAGCCGTAAATAATGGGTGGGGTCTTAAAGGCCTAGCCAGAAATTCGGGGTGGAACTGTGTTCCTAAAAAGAATGGATGTTTTACTTTGGGTAGTTCCGCTATTTCCATCAATTTTCCGTCTGGAGATTTACCAGAGAAAACCAGGCCTCCTTTCTCCAGGGTTTGGATGTATTTGGGATTTACTTCATAACGGTGGCGATGTCTTTCATTAATAAAATCCGTCTTGTAAGCAGCCAGCGCCAGAGTGCCTTTTTTTATTTTTGCCGGATAGAGGCCCAGCCTCATGGTCCCGCCGTATTGCCCATCTCTGAGTTTCTCCTTTTGGCCGGGCATGATATCTATTACTAAATGTCCGGAATGGGGATTGATCTCGTGCGTGTGAGCCTGCGTTAGGCCCAAAACATCACGGGCGTACTCAATGGTCATTAACTGCATTCCATAGCAAAGGCCGAAATATGGGATTTTATTTTCCCTGGCGTAACGTATGACATTTAGTTTTCCGGTGACACCAGACTTGCCGAACCCTCCCGGAACTATTATACCGTCGTATTTTTTTAGGATTGAATGATCCGATTTCTTTTTTTCAAAATAGGCGGCATCCACTCCCTCTATTATCGCTTTCACGCCCGCTTTATACGCCGAAAATTTAACTGCCTCAAATACGGAGAGGTAGGCGTCGTTTAAAACGAAGTCCCCGGTAGAAAAATATTTTCCTACCAAAGCAATCTTAACAACATTTTTGGAATGATTCTTTATTCCCCTAGCTACTTTATTCCATTCTGAGAGCCCCGTTCCTTTTCTCTTGGGTAGGTTCAAAATATTCATTATCTTTTCTCCTAGCCCATCCTTGTCAAAATTACCCGGCACGTCATAGATGCTGTCTATGTCAGGCGCGGAGATGATGTATTCCGTTGGGATGTTGCAGGAGACGGCTATCTTTTCTTTCCGCTTCTTATCAACCGGTAACTCGGAACGGGCAATAATCATATCGGTATTCAAACCATAAGAAGAAAGTTGTCTGACGGCGTTTTGAGTGGGGCGGGATTTCATCTCTCCCAATTTCGGAGGCACGGGCAGGTAACTGACCATTATCACCATTACATCATGTGGATTATCTATTTTCATAACCCTGGCGGCTTCTATAAACATCACATTCTGATAGTCGCCAATAGTTCCGCCAATCTCAATAATAGAGATGTCAGATTTATTAACCTTCCCCGCGTATGTTATGCGGTTGATTATTTCATCCCTGACGTGCGGCACAGCCTCCACGCATTTGCCCCCGTAGTATAACGACCGCTCTTTTTCTATGACGCTCTTATAGATCATGCCGCTTGTCATATAGTCCGCCCCCTGGAGATCGCGATTCAAGAATCTTTCATAATTGCCCATATCCTGGTCGGTCTCCAGACCTGAATTTAAAACAAAAACCTCACCGTGTTCGGTGGGGTTCATAGTGCCTGCGTCAACGTTGAGATAGGGGTCGGCTTTGACGAGATTTACCCGGAAGCCTTTGGAGGAGAGAATGGCGCCGATGGATGAGGTAGCTACTCCTTTGCCGACTCCCGACATTACTCCTCCAATAACAAAGACATACTTATGCCGCCTCTTTTGCATCTGTGAAATTGTATCAGAGACAAAATTAATCTCCAAATACTGGCGGGGGCTGAAGGAATCGAACCTTCATCGTCGGTTTTGGAGACCGAAGCTCTACCATTAAACTAAGCCCCCTTAGTCGAGTCAATTCTATCCGAAATAGTCTTTTTTGGACAGATTAGGGCAGATTAGAGCTGGACAAACCCATCCTTAAAGCTTTTCTTATCTTTAGGGAAAAAGATTTCGGCCAGATGGTAAATAGTGTAGGTGATGAAGAAAGCCGCGAGTACGTCTATGGAGTAGTGCAGATGCCCCAGGAGCACCACTGCCCCAAAGAAAATTGAGGAGATAAAGAAAAGCACTCTTAAGAAAAGATTAGCCCAGAAAAGAAGGGCGAGAAGATATGGCAGCCCGGTATGCCCCGAGAAGAAATAGTCCCCGCCAGCCATAAGAACCGTTAAGAAATTTAAGGGCCCTATATCTACTTGGGTGGGGAAGGGGCCTAAGTGAGTTATGCTTACGAATACGGACCGTATCAATATAAACAAAGAAACGGCTTTAAGGGTGAAGGGAATCTTTTTCGGGTCATTAACAAGTAAGATGAGTACGAGAGTCCAAAGCACCACTGGCCCGTAGATAAAAGCTCCATCCACGTCAAAAACCCTGGTGTTGCTCAGCACGATGTCCGTAACGTAGTTGCTAGCCTTCTCGGTAGCGTAGATTGATGAGTAGAAGTAGGAAACGCAAGAGGCAATAAAAAGTATACTACCCGAAGTAAAAGTTGTTATATAAGAAGCGCTGTTAAAACACTCTTTATAACGAAGCCATAGGATTTTAAGGTAGTTCTTGGCCATTAGCGTATATCTTTGTATTTACTTGTAATGGGCTTACCCGTAAAGACCTCGGAGAGGAAATTAATGGCATAACGGTACCCGGTCAGAAAGAATCCCTCTCCCTTAAGTCTCCTAGCTGAAGTATACATAATTAACTTCTGGTTAAATTTTACTTTTCCAACTTTATGCAAGCGTCTCGCTGTATCCGTATCCTCGCCGTAGAAACTAATATTCGGATCAAACCCGCCTATTTTTTCCAGCGCCTCACGCCGTACTACGAAATTGCCTCCAACTACCATATAGCTGGTGAACAAATAAGCAATCCTGGCTAAGACGCTCCAGTAAAACCAAATAGAGACTTTAGCTAGCGAAGAAACATCGTAATAAATGTAAGGTCCGCTTAGACAAACAAGCTTCTCATCGATCTCAAAATCCTTAATTATTTCCCCGACCCAATATTCGGGCATCCTGGTATCGGCATCAATAAAGGCAATGATGTCTCCCGAGCTCTCCTGTACGCCGCGCTGCCTAGCCCTGGTAACGCCTTTCCCGGATTCGGTAACTACTCTAACTTCGCTAAAGCCAGCGGCAATTTCGTGAGTCCTGTCGGTGCTCGCGTTATCAACAACTACAATTTCGTACAACTCTCCGCCGTTTTCGGTGACACTCTCCAGACAGCTACTGATATACTTTTCTTCGTTATAGGCGGGGATAACTAAACTTATTTTTATTTTATTCATATTTTATTGCTGGCTTGCCAAAGCCTTTTTATAAACTTCCTCAAATTTATCAGTGATAGCTTCAGGAGAAAACTCCATAGCCTTTTTTCTGCCCGCCGCTCCGAAAGCTTTACTCGTCCCCCCGTCCCCTAGTAACTTCAAAATTTTCTCTACATAAGTCTTTTTATCGGTCGGTTCCACCACAAAACCGGTTAAACCATCAATAATATACTCCGGGAGTCCTCCAGCTTTAGCTCCCACTACCGGCAGTTCGCAGGCCATAGATTGCAAAGTAGTCATTGATTGGGTATCGGAAGTACTGGTAATTAAATACAAATCACAGGCGTTGATAGCTTCCACTAACTCATCTCCCCGTAAGGCCCCCAGAAATTTGGAATTCACCCCCATACTTTCCGCTTTCTGCTTCAGTTCTTCCGCATAAGGGCCATGACCCAAAACAACAAAGGTCATTTCTATTTTTTTGGCGGCTTCCGCGAAAACTTCCAAAGCAAAATCAAGGTTTTTTTCTTTAGCCACTCTGCCAAAAATAAGCACCCCCTTGCCTTTGATGCCAAATTTTCTTTTCAAGGAATCTTTTTCTCCAAGAGGCTTAAAAATATCCGTGGGTATGATGTTGGAAATAACATTAGCCGGGACTTTCAGCCCATATTCTTTAAGTTCATTGATCATGCTTTTGCTGGGGGCTGTTACTTGAACACAGTGGTTATAAAACCAGGCAGCGAATTTACGGGCGCCGTCTTTAAATAGCTCGTAATCCAACTTAAAATAATGCATATAATCGGCTGGGAAGGTGTGATCGGTTCCCACCAGAGGAATTCCCAGGGAGTGACTGGCATAAAGGGTAGCTACGCCTATAGTTGAAAAAGTGTGGACGTGGATCAAGTCCGGGGCAAATTCTTTCATATCTTTTGTCATGCCCACAGGAACGACAAAAGCCAAATCTCCATTAGACTGCGGGATTTCCCAGGAGCTTAGTCTCATTATCTCTGAATCTGGCTGGGCCTCCGGTCTATCCGGGGCGTAGATTCTTATTTGATGACCTCTCTTCTTGAGATTATCGGTTATTAGTTTAACAGAATCAGCTACACCGCTAAGTTGGGGGAGATAAATGTCTGTGCAAAAAGCTATTCTCATATGTTTATAATTCTTTTTTAACTTTTCTCTCTTCTTCTACCAGCTTCTGCCCCATATATCTGGTGAGTATGTAATAGGCGATAGTCACTAATAATACCGCTCCGACCGCATACTGTATATTTTCTAATACATTAGCCACGTTTCCAAAAGCGTTCCCGAAATAATATCCCAACATAAATAATACCCCATATTGAGCCAGACTAACTAAAACTGCGTACTTAAAAAATATTCTCACCGGCATACCCACCATTCCGGCAGCGATAAGGAAGCCAGGAGATAGGCCATAGGAGAGTTTACTTAAAAGCATAGTTCTAAAGCCGTGCTTAGCCCATAAAATCCTTGCTTCGTGGATATGTTCTTCCCTAATCCCAATCTTAGCCAGGAGTCTTCTGATAAGCGAAGTTTGGCCGCTGAAACGGCCTATAACATAAAAGATGCCGTCTAAAATAATGTCTTTCATAAAAAATATAATGAAGGCTAAGTAAGGATTAAAATAACCGAGGTGAGATAACGCCCCGGCGATGAAAGCTACTACCGGCCCTTCAATAAAGGAGAGGGGGATGAGAAGCCAGTAACGATAATGAATGAAAAGCTCCATTGCCCCCGTCGGATCTGTTGGTGGAATCATAACAATTAAACGGCCCTATAGGCCTGTATTGATTATACAGGAAACAACTCTTACTATCTCTATTCTCTAAATTTGACCATACCCCCAGGGGGTATATAATACTTGTACATGAAATACATGGGAGACAAAGCGAAATTCGGGATTGTCCGCCGGCTTAAAATTCTTGAAGGCCAAATCCGGGGATTACAGGAAATGGTCGAAAAAGACACCTATTGTATAGATGTGATAACCCAAACATCGGCAGTCAAACAGGGCTTATCGAATGTGGAAGATTTATTACTTGAAAACCATTTAGGAGGCTGTATTCTGAATCAGGTAAGGTCTGGACAGGCAGGCAAGACGAAAGAAGAAATCCTCAAGGTATATAAACTTAAGAGAAGATAGTCTGCAAATTTACTATGAATAATACGCACACAGAAACTTATAGAGTGAAAGGGATGCACTGCGCTTCGTGTTCGTCCATGATTGAAAAGACTTTCAAAAAAGTCGAAGGCGTGCAGTCTGTTGAAGTCAATTATGGTACCGAAAAAGCCAAAATTTCTTTCGATTCCTCAAAAACCAGCCCTCAAGCTCTTTCTAAACACATCGAACCACTAGGCTATTCGCTGGTGATATCTACAGCAGACACTTCAACTTCGCCCAGCGCAAGCGAAATGGGAATGTCAGCTGACGAGCACGCCGCGCATTTAGGCCTGAACCAGTCAAAAAATGAAAAACTAGCCGAGCTTGCCGATATGCGGGTAAAAGTTTTATCCGCTCTGCCACTCGCCTTTATTAGCGCCGTTATATTGGTATGGGACATTTCGGCACAGTTTAAAATATTACCAGCCGCTTCGCCTGTTTGGGTAGGAGTTTTCCGATACCTACTCCCAATCATGGCCACCTATACTCTTTTCGTGGTCGGAAAACCGTATCTTCTGGGATTCTATAGATTTTTGCGCTATGGCAAAGCCAATATGGATACACTGATAGGTATCGGAACAAGCGCGGCTTTTATATACAGTTTTGCCGTCATGGCGTTCGGAGAAACTTTAAAATCTTACATAAATATTAATCAATCTTATTTCGACGTGACGATCATCGTTATTGCTTTCATCACTCTCGGTAAGTATCTTGAAGCCAGCTCAAAATTGAAAACGGGCGATGCCATAGAAAAACTTTTGAATTTACAGGCCAAAACCGCGTTGGTGGTAAGAAACGGCAACGAAGTTGAAGTTCCGATTACCGAAGTAGTTCACGGCGATTTTATTATTGTAAAACCAGCCGGGAAAATCCCGGTTGATGGCGTAATTACGGAAGGACAATCCTTTGTGGACGAATCAATGATTTCCGGTGAGCCGATGCCGGTTGAGAAAACAGTGGGCGACACGGTTGTCGCCGGAACCATCAATACGAGCGGTTCATTCACCTTTAAGGCGACGAAAGTTGGTTCCGAAACTTTACTGGCGAATATTATAAGGATGGTTGAAGAAGCGCAGGGGTCAAAAGCGCCTATTCAGGCCCTAGCCGATAAGATTTCCAGTGTGTTTGTACCGATTGTTTTAGTTATTGCTTTTCTTTCTCTTGGTCTTTGGCTTCTTATTGGTTCGCAGTATCTTGGGTTCGCTCAGGCGCTCTCATACGGGCTGGTTTCATTTGTCGGGGTCTTGGTTATTGCCTGCCCGTGTGCGTTAGGGTTAGCCACGCCGACAGCGATCATCGTCGGAGTAGGCAAGGGTGCAGGTGAGGGGATATTGGTAAAAGACGCGGCTACGCTTGAAAAGCTTCACAAGGTGAATGTGGTGGTAGTTGATAAGACGGGCACTTTGACCCGCGGGAAGCCGGAATTGGTAAGCATCAAAAATCATTCTTCAAAAAGCGAAAAAGAAATAATTTCAATTTTAGCTTCGCTTGAGAATAAATCCGAGCACCCGATTGCCCATGCTGTTACGGAATACGCGAAGCAAAACGATATTTCACTCATTTCTATTTCAGGCTTTGAAATAGTAAAAGGCAAAGGGCTTAAGGGAACGGTTTCCGGCGCGGAATATTTTGCCGGCAATATAAAACTTATTTCTGATTTGGGCCTCACTTTTAACAAAGAAGAACTTCAAAAAGAAACCGCCGAAGGGAAAACGCCAGTGATGCTCGCTACTAAAGAATCTGTGCTTGGCGTGTTCATGGTCGCGGACGCCATAAAACCAGAAGCGATAGAGGCGGTGAAAAGTCTCCACAAGCTCGGCATCAAGATAGTAATGCTTACCGGAGACGATAAAAATACGGCTCTGGCGATAGCAAAACAAGTGGGGATAGACGATGTAGTCGCGGAAGTAATGCCGGAAGACAAACTTAATAAAATAAAAGAGCTGCAAGCGGAGGGTAAAATTGTGGCGATGGCGGGAGATGGTGTGAATGACGCGCCGGCGCTTGCGCAAGCCGATATTGGTATCGCCATGGCAACAGGTACGGATGTGGCAATTGAGAGCGCCGGCATTACGCTTCTTCACGGGGATATCTCAAAGTTGGTCAAAGCGATTTCGCTATCCAAAATGACGATGCGCGGAATAAAACAAAATCTTTTCTGGGCTTTCATTTACAACATCGTTGGGATACCATTGGCGAGCGGAATATTTTTCCCGATTTTCGGCTGGCTGCTTAGTCCTGTTTTTGCTGGGTTCGCCATGGCTTTTTCAAGCGTGTCGGTCGTGGGCAATTCGCTCCGTTTGAAAGCGAAAAGATTATAAAATTAATAAATAATTAAAAAACAATATGAAGAAATCATCGTTTATACACAAAGTTTCCATTGTTGCCGGTATTTGGGGGGCTCTCGCGCTTCTAGGCGCGTGGTTAGCCGGAGAGAACGGTACTATACTTGGTTTTTCTCAGCAGCACTGCTTCTATGATGCGATAGTGCTTGAACTCATTTCCATTTCAGCTGGTGTGTGCGCTATATATCGTAGACAGTTAGAGAGTGAAAGTGAAAAGTAAATCTAGGAGACAAGAGAAGCCGCCGTAACTGTTATCATCAATTTAATAATGTCATCTCTATTCAGAAAAATCATTACATCACTTATTCTTTTGTCGTTCACGATGACTGTGCTTTTTAGTTTTGCCACCATGATGCACGGACCGGACGGACGCATATCCGGCGACTGCCCGTTTTCGGCGGTGGGAGTGTCAATCTGTCCACAGAATACCGTGCCTATAGTTCTCCATCATATTTCTGCCTATCAGTCATTTATTAATGTACCCGTCAATTCCGGTATCACAGCACTCATAATTTCTTTGCTTCTTGTCGCGTGGGCGATGCTCGCGGCTTTTATAAACCCATCCTTACTTGGGCCGCTTGCTCTTGTCAGTACTCTTTATAATTCTCCGCCCGATACTTCATACAAAAGAGAGACAACACGTTGGCTGGCTCTGCACGAAAATAGTCCCACCGCTTTCTAAGGCGCCGATATAAAACCGCTTATCCTCCTCCGTGTAAAACTACGGACGGGCAAGTCGAATTGGTTTTGTGTTGTGCGTCTTCTCTATCCCTATCACCTGGGGATTTTTGTATTCGTAATTTCTACTAATAACATGAATAAAATAATAATTATAGGCGCAATTGTTGTGCTCGGGCTGATCGCTCTCATGGTGTGGGGTCGGAGCAGCCAAACTGCCGGCGTTTCCCAAAACTCCGGAGCAATAAGTTCTCTCTTGTCATCGGAAAAATTGTACGACTTCGGAACAATTTCAATGAAGGACGGCAATGTCACAAAAGATTTCACTGTCACTAATTCCGGAGATAAGGATGTCTTTGTTCCTTCACTTGTGACTTCATGTATGTGCACCAAAGCATTCATTGTTGAGCCCAATGGAACAATTAAAGGGCCCTTTAGTATGCCTGGTATGGGTTATACTCCGCCGGCTAATGAAACAATTAAAGCTGGAGAAAGTCGTATTATCCGCGCCGTCTATGATCCAAACGCACACGGTCCCGCTGGCGTTGGATTCATTGACCGTTTTCTCATCCTTACCGATGCATCCGGTGGCAAACTCGAATTAGAAATAAAAGCAGTAGTTACTCCTTAACGGCTATGAGAAGAATAACAACAATACTCGTTATCATGGCCGCTGCCATTGTGGGGATAGTGATTTTAAAGTACAGCTCGGGAACCGCCTCGCTCATCTGGGATCTAAGTAATAAGGGAACATGGCTTCTGCCGCTCGTTTTACTCGCTGCTCTTCTCGACAGTGTTCACCCGTGTTCATTTTCCATTCTTCTCATCACCATCGCTTTTCTCTTTGGGGCGCAGATGGCAAGAAAGAAGATCATCCAGATCGGCGGTACATATATTGCCGGGATTTTTGCGGCATATTTTTTGATCGGGCTTGGAATTCTTAAGGTACTGCACTTGTTCAACACGCCTCACTTTATGGGTAAGCTTGGAGCGGCAATTCTCATCGTTTTCGGAGTAATCAACCTTATCAACGAGTTTTTCCCGGAATTCCCAATCAAGCTAAAAATTCCGTCAGTCTCCCATACCGCCATGGGTCAATTAATGGAAAAGGCGTCGTTCCTGGCTGCCTTCGGACTGGGGCTTTTGGTTGGTATCTGCCAGTTCCCCTGCATGGGCGGACCATACCTCATGGTTATCGGCTTGCTTCGTGATCAAGTTACATACTTCACCGGTTTCGGTTACCTCGCGCTCTACAACCTGATTCTTGCCTTACCTCTTGTGGCAGTGCTCTGGATCGCGGCAGACAAAGTGATTGTGGATAAAATGCAGGAATGGAAGAGAACAAACATGAAGGGAGTGCGGTTCTGGGCGGGACTCGCCATGATCATTATCGGCATCTTAATTTTTTTCATCTAAATCTATGAACACTAAAACATTAACAATGAACAAATTTCTAGCAAAAATAGAATCGCTTAAAGAAAAAGCCGGAGTGGATTTATCCACCGCCGAAGATTTGAGTTTGGCGGTGATGAATCTTATTAGCCTTGAAGAACATTTTTTCTTTACCGGCGTGAAAACCAAAAAAGACGAATATTTCGATATCTCGCAGGAAATTCGGAGTGTTCGAAAAGAACTCTTGGCAAAACTCATGCCAAATCACGAAGGAGAAACCTGGTGTATTTCCAAGCATCTTTTAGCTACCACTATGCGGCTCATTGAGGTTGGGAATAAACTACAATCCGAAAGCAAAAAAGACGAAGCCAAGAGTATGTTTGAGAAAGCCTATAAAGTCTATTCAATCTTTTGGGCCCTCAAACTTAGATTAATCAGCGGTCAAGAAATAAAGGCAACAGCAAAAAGCAGTTCCCAGCTCGAAGATTTAGTGAGCAAACTAGCAGATTGCTGTGATGAATAAATAAAACTATGGAAGATGAAATACTTGAAAACGCGCCACAGGCTAAACGGGTCAAAAAAGATTATATACTCCCAGCCAGCATATTTATCTCGGCAATAATCCTTGCCGGCGCTTGGGTATACACAACAGGACCCGAAGCTACTAATGGCCCGCAGAAGGAAAATATCATTGCGGCATCTGTAGAAGCACAAATAGCCGAGCTGGAGGAAAAAGTATTGCCGTCCGAGGGAATTATTCTGCCTGTCTCCTGGGGCAATCTTGGCGCGAAGCTTATTAGCGTGGGGGCAATCGATGCGGACAAATTCAAAGCTATATACGAAGATCGGGGAGCTCTTACCGATGAATACAGAAACTTGCTCCTAGGGCAAAACGATGGCAATCTCAGAATAACAAAGGATAACTCAGGTTATTTGTTAAATCTATTTTGGGCCCTCGGTCTGGCTAATAAAAACCCAATATTGGAATCAGGCGAGATGGTAAATCCGGCTTACGGCGGAGCGCAGAATTTTGCCTCAACTGGCGGATGGACGATGGCTAAAAGAGATCCTATGGATCACTACAGCCGACACGTGTTTTTCGCATTGACGCCGGAGCAGCAGGCTCTCGTGGATAAGGTGTCGCGTGGCATATACAGACCATGTTGCAACAATCCAACCTATTTTCCCGACTGTAATCATGGTATGGCCATGCTTGGACTCTTAGAGCTTATGGCATCGCAGGAGGTGAGCGAGCAGAACATGTGGAAGACAGCCCTGGCCGTGAATTCTTATTGGTTCCCGGATACCTACCTCACCATAGCGACCTACATGAAAAATAAGGGTGTTGACTGGAAAGACGTGAACCCGCAGGAAATTCTCGGAGTTAATTATTCCAGCGCGTCTGGTTACGCGCAAATAGCTTCACGGGTTATCGCGCCGAACAGTTCACCAAACGGAAGCGGGTGCGGCGTATAATTTAGTCAGAAATAATTTGGGGCTGATAAACTTTATGATAGAATAGTATCTTATGTCACAACAAAAAACCTACACATTCCATGTTAACGGTATGCATTGCAGTGCATGCGTAATTTTGACCGAGAGCGAACTTGCCGATGTGCCGGAAGTTTCCCACGTGAAAGCGTCACTCAAGAATCTCAATATCAAAGTTACCGGAGATTTTGGAGGCAAAGAACCAGAACGCATTGCGCTAGATTTAAATGAAGTATTAAAGCCGCACGGCTATATACTTTCCCTTGAAAAACAGCAGGCTCCAATCAAATGGTCTGACTTTAAAATTGCCCTTCCGGTAGCCGGAGTGTTCATCGCCTTATTTGTCTTTTTACAGAAGATCGGGCTAGTGAATTTGATAACAGCATCAGATGTCAGCTATGGTACGGCGTTCATAATCGGTCTTATTGCTTCTGTTTCCACCTGTATGGCGGTAGTCGGCGGTCTCGTGCTTTCTATGTCAGCGAATTTCGCCAAAGAAGGGGACAAGGTACGTCCACAGGTTTTGTTCCACGTCGGCCGGCTCGTATCGTTTTTCATTCTTGGTGGCGCGATCGGCGCTCTTGGTTCAGCCTTCCAACTTGGCGCCACCGGCGCGTTTATTCTTAGCTTTATCGTCGCGATAGTTCTTCTTATCCTCGGCATCAACCTCCTTGATGTGTTTCCTTGGGCGAAAAAGCTTCAGCCGACTATCCCGAGTTTTATTGGTAAACATATTCATGGTCTTAAAAATGTAAACCATACCCTTACGCCTCTCTTGGTTGGCGTGGCGACATTCTTTCTGCCCTGCGGCTTCACCCAGTCTATGCAGATTTACACTCTGACCACCGGGAGTTTTATGACCGGGTCATTGATTATGTTAACTTTCGCGCTCGGCACGCTTCCGGTACTTTCACTTTTGAGCTTCAGCTCGCTTGGTATTCATAAAAGGGCCCAGTCCGGGGTATTCTTTAAGACAGCTGGACTGGTGGTAATATTTTTCGGGATGTTTAACCTGATTAACGCCCTAGTTGCCGCCGGCATCATCGCGCCAATCTTTAATTTCTAATAAAATATAGATATAAATTCATGGAGACGAAAATAACCGCCATATCAATATTTGCCGCCGCAATCCTCATTGGAGGAATAATTATATTTATTGGTTGGGATAGTAACTTAAGTGACACAGCCTCATCACAAACTATCAATAACGTAAGTATGCTTGATGGCAAGCAGATCATCACCATTAGCGCTAAGGGTGGCTATTTACCAAGAGTGACTACCGCTAAGGCAGATATACCAACGATTATCAAAGTTGATACGCGAGGCACATTTGATTGTTCGTCGGCGCTAGTCATCCCAAGTTTGGGTTACCGCAAAAATCTTCCGCCGTCTGGTGAGACTCTTATTGATGTCCCTCCGCAAAAAACTGGCACAAGTTTGCAGGGTTTGTGCGCCATGGGAATGTATAACTTTTCAATAAATTTTAATTAGCGCGAATAACTATACGGATTTTAGACCGCATAGACCTCTTTAATCTTGGAGCGGGATACCGGAATCGAACCGGCGCCATTACCTTGGCAAGGTAGCGTACTGCCACTATACTAATCCCGCTTTCACTAAAACTTCGGCGTCTGCCTACGTTTAGGCAGAGTAGGCTGGAGCAAGCCCGCTAAAGCCTTATGAAACCTGAATTATTTTAGTTGAATGCTTGATTCTTGTAAAGAAATTGAATAGATTTTATGGATATGCCGATAACGCACATAATAAAGAAATACTGGTTTAGGACCGTCTCTGTGATAGTGGTGAGCGCGGCAGTTATTTATTTTCTAGTCAAAATCGCTTTGGTCGCCAGTTCTCCCAAACCCTTTGTGCCTCAAGATTTTGCCGATGCCCGCGGCAGAGGAGCTATTATTGCCGAAGAAATTGTTGCCTCTTCTGAAGCATCAATAACTAATCTGGCGATTATCAGCCAGGAGGACGAGAAAGGGAATTATAATGATGGTTTAAACTTGGTTTCAAAAGAAATCCAAGACAACGGAGTAGCCAGAGCCAAAGCCCTCGAGCTCTCTAAACAATTAGAGATAATGGCCAATAATCTTAATTCTATTAAGCCGGAAACCGCAGCCCGTATTGGTCTAGAGGCTGTTTTGAACGAATCTCAGATAGTACAAAGACTTATAAACTACAACGCAGACATTCGTCAGCTCTTGGACGTCTTACTAAGTAGATTCAGTAATTCCGGAAGCGTGCCCAATGCCAAAGAAAAGGTGAAAGAGTTGATATCTTCTATGAATGACGAAGCTAAGGCAGTTAATGATTTAAACAATAAGTATAAGGATTTGATGAATCAGTTTGATAATCTTACTAAATAATCATCGGCTTTAGTTATGTTAATAAAAGAGGGGGGATAGCCCCCTCTTTTATTTTATCTAACTTCACGCTGGTCGGGCCGCCGAGAATCGAACTCGGTC
>DASRUQ010000034.1:0-12105 GCA_035655355.1 Minisyncoccota bacterium | reverse complement strand
AAATCGCGGGAAGATTGTCCAAAATAAAATCATTAATATTTATTGCTCCTTGAGAACCGCCCATGACCAAAATCAAAGGTAGCTGCGGGTCAAATCCATATGCCACCTTATTCCTCTGCTTGGATTCGGCAGCAACTCCCGCGAGGAGTGAACGGCGGATTGGATTGCCAACCAACATAACTTGCTTCCCGGGGAAATAACTTTCTGTTCCTGGGAAGGACGTTAGTATCAGCTTGGCAAATCTAGCCGACAACAAATTGGTAAGCCCGGGCACCGTGTCAGACTCATGAATAATAACCGGTATGAAATATAATTTAGCCGCCAGTACTACCGCCAGAGCTCCCGGCCCGCCTTTGGAAAAAATTACATCCGGCATAAAGAAAAATATTTTTACCGCTGCCTGAAAGAAACTGTAGATAAATTTTGGACCGTCAATAAAATTATGAATAGATACATACCGGCGCAGTTTACTCTCGGCCACTCGCCCAACCTTAATATTATTCGCCTCCAATAAACTCTTAAACGGACCGTAAGCGCCCAGATACCTTAAGTCCAGAGGAATCCCCCTCTGTCCGCACTGGGTCTGCATCTCTGCTACAACAGCAACGAGCGGATAAATGTGTCCACCCGTTCCTCCTCCGGTTAATAAAACTCTTAATTTACGCATCTTTACTTATATTCAACATAACACCACTCATTGTGAGAAATACAGCCAAAGCCGTTCCGCCGTAGCTTATAAATGGCAGGGGCAGCCCCATAAGCGGAATCAGCCCCGCGTTGCTCCCGATATGGAGAAAAACCTGTACGCCAATTATAGTGCCGAAGCCTATCAAGACTAGCTTGCTAAAACGGTCGCTGACTCTCCTGGATAACTGATAGCTGCGGAAAACAAGAAAGAAAAATAAACCAACTATAGTCATACTTCCCACAAAACCAAACTCTTCGGCAATGATTGGGAATATTGAGTCTCCGATACGTTCCGGCAAATATCTTTTAGCAATGGACTTGCCATAGCCAACTCCCCAAATATTCCCTGCTCCTATAGTGGTTTGAGATCTGCTGATTTGATATCCCATTCCGGAGGAGTCGCTCGCCCCGTTCAAAAAAGTTTTAACTCTGTCGGAACGATATTCGGTTATAGTCACGAGTAAGGCTAACGCGGCTATCCCCAATAAAATTGTCGTTAATATATATCTCCATTTGGCGCCGCTGGAAAAATAAACAGCTAATGCCCCGCTCATAATTATCAGCACCGAACTCGTTGATTTTTCCAGCACCAATAGCAGCGCGATAATCCCGCACATAGCGAGAAACGGCAGATATCCCTGAGTCAGGTCGTCTGACCTTCTGCTCTTGGCGCCGGAAAGCCAAGCCGCCAAATAAAAGATAAAAGTGAGTTTAAGTATTTCCGATGGCTGAAATGTAACCGGCCCTATAGCTATCCATCTTTCCGCCGCCGTTCCGGCGGAAGACCCCAACGGCGTAAAAACTATTATCAGACTCATAACGCTTAGCAGTAAGGCAAAAATGGATAATTTTTTATACCAGCGCAAAGGCAGATATAAGCCGGTTAAAAACCCGGCCATGCCCAAACTTAATCCATAATAAATCTGGTGCTGAAGATAATAATAAGAATTATCAAACTTTGTCTTGCCTAAATCGGACGAGGCGGAAGCGAGCATCATCAGCCCGAACACCGTCAGTAGAAAAACTGTTATTAATATCGGATAATCTATCTGCCTCCCCCTCATTCTTACTCCTTATTATTCTTTTTATTATCTTCGGGATTTGTGGACTAATATTTCTCCCCGCCCGGTTTTACCGGCCACTATAGTCTCGCGAACTTTATAGTCACTCTGCCCTAGAATAACTAGATCGGCTATTTTACCTTCTTTAATGACTCCCCTGTCGGCAATGCCAAAATATTTAGCAGGGCGTGAGGTTATTTTTTGTATGGCTTCTTCCAGAGTCATGATTTTTCTGGTTATAACTAAATCTATAAATTTCGGGAAAGTATTAACAGATCTGTCGTGCTTCACAAATTCCCCGGGAGCCGGAGAATTGCCGTTAGAAGCGATGAAAGACCTCTCGTCAACCAGTAAGTTCTCCAAAAGTTCCAGGTTAATATCTTTAGAAAATATAGTGGCCTTGAGATTGGTAATCTTCATAATGTAGATAAGGGCCTCGGGAATCTCCATCTCCAAATCTTTGGCGGCTTCCCTGATTAACCTGCCTAACAGATATCCATTTTTTGGCGCGCCAGCTATACGAATTTCACTGATCTTTTCACTCAATGGTTTAAACTCGTCTTTTATCTTGGCGGCCATCTGCGCGTTATTGAGCTTTTCCATCATCTCAGACTTGTTGTCCGACTGAGCCCAGGTGGGCAAAAGTTTATAAATAGGATAGATGCTCGTGTCGTGAGGATAGACATCAAAATAAAGTCTTCCTGGAGGCGTATTCTCTTTAATGTATTCCAGAGCTTTGGTGAACTGATCTTCATACCCCAGTAGGGGTCTAAAGTGGCTTATTAAAGTTTTTACTTCGTTATAATTTGCCACCCGGACAGTTTCCTCGATTGCTTTCAGCACGCCATCGGTTTGATTTCTTAAATGCGTGGCGTAAACCGCTCCGGTGCCGGACAAAACTCCCGCTAATCTCTTTACTTCTTTCTCGGAGGCGTACTGGCCGTGGATGTATCCTAAACCGGTTGAGAAGCCATATGAACCTTCCTTAATAGATTGAGCTAAAACTTTTTCAAAAACTTTAAACTCTTGTTCGGTTAAATCGCGCTGTTCGCCTCTCGTAATCGCGTCCCTGATAGTCCTGTGGCCCGAGAGAGTCCCGAAATTAACTCCTAAAGGAATTCTTTTCATACTCTCCAGAAATTCTCCCATAGTGTGCCAATCCACATTAACCTTATTCAAGTCAGCCGAGTCTTCCAGCGCTTCCAAAGTGCCGTAGAGAAGCGGCGCTAAAGAAGTGCCGCAATGCCCGCCAATAATAGTGGTTACTCCTTGGGCAGTAAAATCACTTTGTTTGGGATTGCTAAAAAGATGGAGATAATGGTCAGAGTCGGTATCTATATCAATAAACCCCGGGGTCAGATAGTTACCCATGCCGTCTATGGTTTCGTCGGCCTTCTTGTACTTCAAATCCCCCACAGCGGAGATTATATTTTTTTGAATAAAAACGTCGGCTTTGAAAGGTGACTTACCTTCGCCATCAACAATTTGAACGCCTTTAATAAGGAGGCTCATTAAAAGTAATTATACACCAACTCCTTAAATAACTCTGTCTAAAAAGAATAAGGCGAGCCCCAAACCGGTAAAAATGACGGAAATAATCCAAAAACGCATAGTAACCTGCGACTCCGGCCAGCCGATAGCCTCGAAGTGATGATGAATCGGAGTGGAAAGAAATATCTTTCTCTTAAAAAGCCTCTTGCTGGTCATTTGTATTATGACCGAAACGGATTCAAAGACCATAATAAAAGCAAATAGGGGCAGTAAGAAGACTGTATTCGTTAACATAGTCATTACTCCGAGGGTAATGCCTAGCGCCATACTCCCGGTATCCCCCATAAAGAAACGAGCCGGATAAATATTAAACCAGAGGAAGGCCAGGAGCGCTCCGACTATAGACCCGCCCATAACCGCCAAATCATATCTCCCTAAAGCGAAAGCGACTACTGTCAGCGCCGAGAAAGCGAACAGTGAAACTCCTCCTAAAAGTCCGTCAAGTCCATCGGTCTCGTTAGCCGAGAAGGCGCTCGCTACTATGATGAACATAAAAATCGGCACGTACCATAAGCCAATATCAAAAACTCCAAAGAAAGGAACTTTAATGACATGCCAGTTGAGAATGTCAGGCGAGTAAAACCACCAGGCGCCGACAGCGGAAATTAAAGTGTAGACCAGAAGCTTATGTTTAACGCTTAATCCCCCTCCCTTAGGGCCAATTTTCAGAACTCCCAAGATGTCGTCGGCTAAACCAAGCAGGGCGGCTAACAGCAGAGCCGCTAACGGCAAATAAGTTTCCGGACGGCTGATAAAATTAAAATTACCGAAGAAACCGTCAAAAACGAAATCTAAAACTCCGAAAATTGCCGCGAGCCCGAGGACAGTCGCCCAGATAATAACGCCGCCCATAGTCGGGGTGCCAGCTTTGCCGGCATGCAGTTTAGAAAATATCGGAGCAGATTCGGAAGTCCTGATCTGTTTATTAAAATTAAGCTTAACTAAAAATCTGGAGACAGGAGCGGTTATCAAAAGAGCCGTTAGGAACGACACCATAGCTACTACCAAGACCCTGACCGCTTCTACTGCCATAATGAACCTATTATTTTTTGCGTTTCCGCGTACCTATCTTCATCTCCTAAAACTATGACGGTTTTAGCCTCCCCAGCTATATTAAAAACCGAGAGAAGATTTTCTCCGGCCTCGGGAGTCGTGCCTGTTTTGCCACCCATAAAACCTTTTTGACCCGCAAATTCATTAATATTGGTGAAGGTCCTGCGTTTGCCGGTCTTTACTTCAGTAATAGTATCCTTGGTTTTTTTAGTCTCGTTAAATATATCGGGATGATAGCCGCGGATATAGCCCGTGAGAATTACTAAATCGTTAACAGTTGACTGGTCCTGGGCCGAGAGACCAGCCGGGTCAACGTAATAAGTGTCGTTCATCCTTAAATCGCTGGCTTTTTGATTCATAGCGGCGATGAAATTAGCCTGACCGTAATAAATAGCAAGAGCATAGGCGGCGTCATTGGAAGAAGCCACCAGCATCGCCTTTTCCAAATCGCTCACTTTATATTTTTGCCCTTTTACAAAACCCGAATCCCCATCGGCGGCAAGCATGTCGGCAGTTATCTCTACCACATCGGTAGCCTGCATCTTTTCCGAGACAATAACTGCTGTCATTAACTTAGTAATGGAGGCAATGGGCCACCTCTTGGTGGTTTCCCAGCCAAAAACTTCTTTGCCGCCGTCACCAAAAGCTCCGGCAGCGGTGGCGGTGATCTCTATCTGAGGCGTTACGCCGGTATCATTGCCTCCATCAGAGCTGGCTTTAGCAAAATTATTTAAATCTTTAGCAAGACCGATCTCTTCGGAGCTGGCCAAAAAAACTCCATAAGAACTTACTAGCGCTATAAACAGCGCCAAAGCTCCCAAGATATAAAAAGTCTTAAGATTGAGCTTGAGGTACTTCATTTTCTTTTTTCAAAAACGATTTAACCAGTTCCCTGTATTTGGCATGTTCCGGCAAACTGTCCGCTGAACTGACTCCCATATGCTTCAAGAAATCAAAGCTGACGTTATAGATAAAAGCATTGCCTCTTTCCGGATCTTGCTTTCTCTCCACTAGTCCCCTGATAGCCAAATTCCTCAGAATAAAACTGGAGTTCACGCCGCGGATGTAATCAATCTCAGCTCGGCCACAGGGCCCCAGGTAAGAAACAATAGCTAAAGTTTCCAGACTCGCGGCAGTTAGTTCAGAATCGAATTCTTCTTTAATAATCTTTTGTATTATTTCGGAAAATTCCGGTTTGGTAACAAGGCTGTATTTATCCTCAGAGGAGAATAAGGCTAAACCCCTGGTATCACCTTGTAGCTCTGTTCTCAGCGCCTGCAGAGCCTCTTCGGCGACACTATCTGTTACTCCTAGCTTTTCAGAGAGAGTCTTTAGCTTAACCGGCTCGCCGTAGACGAAAAGCAAAGCTTCTAATTTGGCTTGTAGGTTAGATTGAGGCATTAGATTTCGTTGTTACGATTTCTATATCGGAAAATCCATCCTTCTGATCAATGTGAACCAAGTTGTCTTTCAGAAGATGGAGCAGGGCAAGAAAAAAGACGATAATTTCAGATCTGTCCTTATCCTTCGTTAATTCATTAAAGCTCGTTTTAAAGACTTTGTCCACCCGAATCATGAGCTCATTTATCTTCTCTTCCAGGCTCATTAGCTTCATTTTTGTCGATTCCTGCTTCGGCAGAAAAATAGCTAACTCGTTGGCTAGTTTCTGTATCTTAACAAAGAGGTCTTCGGGGCTGACGGCTTGAGTTAAATAGAAACCCGCCTGGACGCCAGCCAGATAATCGCGGGAATAAGCAATGTGCTCCAGCCACAAATTTCTTAGGCCTGGCTCCGTCTCTTTCATCGTCTTGTAAACTCTTAGCCTGGTCTCCAGGTCCACTATTTCTTTTTCCTCCTCGTCACTGACCATCAGCTGAGGCAGAAGCGCGTGAGATTTTATTAAAATCAGTTTAGCCGCCACGTTAATAAAGTCCGCGATAACTCTCGGGTCGGATTTCTCCAAAGTTCCCAGGTATTTTAAAAAGTCAGCGGTAACATCAGCCAGACTGACCCGGGTTACTTCCATCTGCCTAGCCTCAATAAGCTCCAGGAGTTTCCCTAAAGGCCCTTGGAATTCGTTTATTTTAAGTTCGTAAACTGTATCCATATTTTATTTATTGAGGCAGAAAGGCGTCGGCGGTGTAAACATTACCGGCATTCCAAATAAGCCAGCCTTCGGTTAATCCGGCATCATAGGTAGCCTGTATCTGCGCCCTGACTTCTTTAGCATAGTAATTAACTCCCACCAAATTAAAGTCCTGCAGCCAGGGACGAAGCTGCCCCTTATAACTGCCTGCCCGCAGCCTTATGATCGCCTGGTCTAAAGAATATTTCACTACTTCGTAGGGAAAGCTCGCAGGGCTTTTGTAACCGATAAATCCCGTGGCGTAGTGCGAGGGATAAACCATCGGGGCAACATAGTCAAAATGAGCTAAAGCGTTTTCCATCACCTGCCCTATTCCGAGGTCGTCTTTGTTTACGGTTGAGAGACCAAAAAGATCAGCGGATATTTTCACCTCTGGATTCTTATGCAGACGTTCGTCAAGATATACAAAGAATTTTTCTATCTCGCCAGCTTTTAAAGTTTTACCCTGATATAAAGGATAACTTATGGCTTCTAAATCGCCGTCCGTAGGAAACCTGATGTAATCAAAATTAATTTCATCAAAACCGCGGGAGAGCGCGTCCTCCGCCACCGCGATATTATAATCCCAAACTTCTTGGCTGGTCGGATCCACCCAGCTTAAACTGTTTCTGTCTTTCCAAACTTTACCGGTCTTGGAGTCCTTGACCGCCAGATCCGGCCTGGCTTTAGCGAGAGCTGGGTCTTCAAAAACCGCGATTCTGCCGATCACATAAATATTTTTATCGTGCAGTTCCTTAATAAGCGTATTGATTTTCGGAATACGTTTCTCCTCTGTGCCGTATTTTTGAGCATCAGCTATATCAGAGTCGTAACCTATCATCCCGGTAGAATCTTTAACATCCAGAACAACCGCGTTAAGTTCGGTGGTGTCAATAAGCTTCAAGACTTTCTCCCTGATACTCGCGTACCCTCCCACCCAGCTTGTCATATAAACACCCTTAACCACTTTAGGCGGATTAGCTAATTTTAACTGACGCTCAATATCCTGATTCTGATTCTGGAGTTTGGCGATAGTATCAGTTTCAACAGCATCTATCTGAGCTGAAGCGGTTTGGGCATCGTCTTCAGAGACGGGCGCTACCAGACTGATTGAGTTCGCTTTCGTCAATAAAAAAGCCGCACCCAAAACAGCGGCTACCCCCAAAAAAATGAATAAATATCGGCGCATTTGGTATTTACATTTTACGCTTTTAACTCCTATAATGGAAGGGTAAATGTCTCTAGCTATCTACCGGAAATACCGCCCCAAGGGTTTAGACGACCTAATTGGTCAGGAAGTCTTTGTGGAAATCATCAGGAACGCGGCTGCCTCCGATAAACTTAGCCACGCTTATCTTTTTTATGGCCCCCGGGGCACTGGCAAAACGACCGCCGCCAGAATCATCGCTAAAATCGCCAACTGCGAGAAGAGGCAAACCGATAAGAAGTTTCATGGCTTGGGCGAACCTTGTAACGAATGCCGGGTCTGCAAAGAAATAGACGAAGGCCGGGCCTTGGATGTGGTAGAAATTGACGCGGCTTCTAACCGCGGCATAGATGAGATGAGAGACCTTAAAGAAGGCATCCGTCTCTCCCCCACCTCTTACAAGTATAAAGTTTTTATTATTGATGAAGCTCACCAACTGACTAAAGAAGCCTCTAATGCTCTTTTGAAAACCTTAGAAGAACCGCCGGCTCACGCTATCTTCGTTTTAGCCACCACGGAACAGGAAAAACTTTTACCGACTATTGTTTCCCGCACCCAGAGATTTAATTTTAAGAAAGTTCCCATTCAGGAAATCCTGAAAAAACTTAACAAAATTGTTATCGGAGAAAAGATAGATATAGCTAACGATGCCCTGGAACTGATCGCCGCCTCCTCCGAAGGAAGCTTCCGTGATGCCGAATCCCTCTTTGAACAAGTCGTCTCCATCGGCGAAGGAACCAGCTTAGAGTCCGTTGAGAGACTTTTAGGCAAAGTTGGCTTTGTGCGAACAAGCGCCTTAGCCGGTTTCTTCCTGGAAAAAGATTTGCGTGGCGCTCTGGATTACCTGAATGAAATAAACGAATCTGGCTACAACCTGATTCAGCTGAACAAAGATCTGATTCATTACCTCCGCCGGGTCTTATCTCTGAAGATTGATCCCAGCCTGGAAGATGTTTTCAAAAGGGAGCTTACCTCTGACGAGATAACCCGTCTTAAACATCATGGCACTCTTATTAAAGATGACTCCTACGCCATCAGCCTCATTAAATCCCTCATTAAGGCTTACAGCGAAATGCGCTACAGCCCATTTGCTATTGTCCCGCTGGAGATAGCCATTATTGAAAACTTAAAAGGACAAGAAAAATAGAAACGAGCCAGTATACCAGTCTAATTATTGCGCCTTAGTGTAGTTAAGGATAATTTGCTGCTCATCTTTCATAACGAAGCCAGTGTCAGTGGTTTCCACGCCGTTAACGGTCATTTTTAGAGTATAGTCCGGTCTCTCAAGAGACTTACCCCAAACCGATAGGAAATCCGAGAATTTAAATCCCCTGTCTTTAGCGGCTTCTATGTGAATCTCTCCATCTGGTTTATGGGTGTGAATTTCTCTGGTACAGCCAGGTTCAACGCCAATGCCCGCCGGGATGACTTCTTCCTGCCCGTTTACAAGTATCTGGAGATGAGGATGGATATGAAAAACCTCGCTATATATACAAGGTGCTCCGCTTACGTTACTTGTATCGTTAGAATCACTGCCACTTGAAAGAGAAAGCATTATAAGCAAGCCCAGCACCGCGACAACTAACCCAACGACCCAAAATAATGATTTGTTTTTTAACATAGGTTTCATTAGTATATTCAATGATTGCCGGGTCGTCTAATGGTAGGACATAGGCCTTTGAAGCCTAGTATCTTGGTTCGAGCCCAAGCCCGGCAGCAGCAATAAAACGCACTTGCTTTAATGGTAAGTGCGTTTTAGATTTAGGTTGTTAGAGTTTGGGCTCGAACTGGGAAAGGGGTCGGGAAAACGGGAGTTTTCCCGTAGCGGAAATATTAAAACCGCCCGGTTTTAAAAAGTTTTATGGATATAAAACTTTGTTCGCGCCCAGCCCGGCAGCACTGATAAATGGTTATACCAAAATTCATAATTTCTGAGTTAAAAAAGATTAAAGATGCCAGGGGCATCGTGTTGGTGGGTTCTCGTTCTTTAGGTAAAGAATCTGTGAATTCAGATTGGGACTTCTATGTTTTACTGGAAAACGGTAAAGGGAATTGGAGAAAAACCTTGAAAGTAAAAAACGCCTTAGTAGAGGTATTCGCCAGCGATGAAGAAAGAATAGAGAAAAATTTTGTTACCGGGCAAGAGATTGGACGTGGTGTCGATATACACATGTTCGCCAACGCTAAAATCGTAGTTGATAATTCTAAAGGGACATTAAAGAAAATTATTAATAAAGCTAAGAAATTACTGAAAGAAGGGCCTAACAAATTACTTGAGAAGCACATCGAGTGGGCCCAGTATACGATAGCAGACAAAATCGATGACTTAAAAGATTGTATCCAAGACAATAACCCTCAAACATTATTCATAAACTCTGTCCCCGAAGAGTTCGTAAATTGGCATTATCAGTTAAGCCGGAAGTGGATTCCGAGAAAGAAAGACAAACTCGATGATATTAAGAAACATCATAAAGATATTTATAATTATATTCAGAAAATAAATGATTCTTCTGATTGGAAAAATAAAGCAAAATTCACAATAGAGTTAGGCAACGCAATAGGAAAGAAGTTTCATCTCAATCTAGACGGAACACTTCCTTAAATACTTACCGCCCAGCCCGGCAACAAACCTGGATAGTTTAGTGCTATAATGTAGTTATTATATTTAAAGCTAAAAACTATGAAAATCTTTAGAACATGGACATTTCATTGGTGGGAAATAGCTCTGATTAAACTCTGCCTTATCTCTCTCGGTATTTTATTAGGCCTTTATTTCTACAACTACCTCATTGGCCTTCTATGGCTGTGGTGGTGGCTTTTTGTGGTTACTTCAATCTATTTCATTACTCGCTTTATAAAAGAATAAAAAAGAATTATGACTCATCACGAAATAAAAAGATTATATCGCAGCCGCCAAGATCGGGTCTTCGCGGGAATTGTGGGAGGACTAAGTGAATACCTTGAACAGGATTCTGTCGTTTTGCGGCTTCTGGCTGTGACACTTCTTATCTTTACTGGTTTTATTCCCTTTGGACTCATCTATCTGATAGCCATATTTATAATCCCCCAAGCCCCCCATAGTACTTCATAAGATCCGGCTATTGAGCCGAATTGCACAGCTGTAATAAAATGAAAAAAACTAAAGTTTTTATTTATCACCTTGTAACTTTTATTCTCGGCTCTATCGGCATTGTTATATATGTCTTTACCCGTTTAGCTTCTCCAACAAGCGAAGCTGGTTTAGTTGGCGTAATCGTTATGCCAGCCATTGTCCTTATTTATATGGTTATTTTCGGAATTTTATGCGCCATTTCGCTGATAATATGGCTTCTAATTGCTTACTTCCGTAACCGACGATAAAGTTCAACTGAACCTTGCTGCCGTAAGAAGCATAGGCGCGACATCAGTAAATGTAGTAATATATACATATGATGAATAATTTTAATTACGCAGTAGGAACCTGGACACCAGCCTGGATGAATGATTTTGGATCTACATTCTTTCTTCTAGTACTTTGGAGTATTTTCTGGAAAGGACTTGCTCTATGGCACTCGGGAAGACGAGGAGAACCTTGGTGGTTTGTGGCGCTTCTCCTTATCAATACAGCAGGTGTTCTTGAGATTATCTATCTCTTTTTAGTCATTAAACTAAAGTCTTCGGAACTTTTTAGTAAACGATCATAAATTTATTATCATTCTCCGTCATACTTCACTAAACTCTGCCTGAAATGAGCGGCGATAATAAAACTCACGTAAATGTATAAGCGCGTAGTAGTTAAAATAGGCACTAAAGTTCTCTCCAAAGAGAACGGACACATTGATGAATCAGTATTGGTAAACCTCGTCGGACAAATCACAAATATCAGAAAAAGCGGAGTTGAAATTGTGCTTATCACCTCCGGCGCGGTCGGCTCCGGCCGCGGGCTTCTTAAATCTACCGGCAAACCGGAAACCGTGGCTGATAAACAAGTGTTCGCGGCAATAGGACAGGTAAAGCTGATGGAAACATATTCAAGGCTTTTTAGCGGCCAAGGATATCTATGTGCCCAAGTATTGGTAACCAAAGAAGATTTCAGAGACCGCGGCCATTATCAAAATATGCGTAACTGTTTCCTTAATCTTCTCCGTGACGGCGTGATGCCGATTGTCAACGAAAATGACGTTGTAGCGATTAAAGAACTTGTCTTCACGGATAACGATGAGCTCGCGGGACTAGTTGCCTCACAATTGGAGGCTGATGCAGTTATTATTCTTACTAGCGTCGACGGAGTACTGGGCGGCGATCCATCCGATGCCTCTTCAAAAACCATCCCCCAGATTGATTTAAAAAATATATCTTCTGTTCAAAAACATATTTCACAGGGTAAGACTAGTGTTGGCCGCGGCGGTATGACGACTAAATTTTCTGTTGCCAAAAAACTT
>DASRUQ010000033.1:0-8326 GCA_035655355.1 Minisyncoccota bacterium | reverse complement strand
GCCAAGATGGCTACCACAATCAAAAGCTCAACGAGCGTGAAACCTTTATTTTTTGTCATTTTATTTTATTAAGATTTTTTGTCTTCTATTTTCTCGACCTTTTAACTATGCTTTCATTATACAAAACCGCTAACAATAAAGAAAACAAGGTGTGAATAACATCCTTATCCGACAGCTACGCTAGTCTTAGTTAAATAGCCTTGGATTTTAGCAACTAAATCATCAATATTAACATTAGCCTTTACTAAATATTCCACCACCCCCAGGGCCATGCCTCTTTCTATATCACTATCTTGGCCCAAGTTAGAGGTGATTATAATCGGGATATTCCTTAACATCGGATTAGAGGCAACTTCTTCGGCTACCTCAAACCCGGATTTTTTAGGGAGAATAATATCAAGTAAAACAAGGTCTGGTCTTTCTCTTTTTATAATTTCCAAAGTCTCTTCGCCGTCAAAAGCCTTCAAGACATTAATCCCGGCTCTTTCTAAGCGGATGCTCAAAAGCTGGGATAGAAAAACGTCATCCTCAGCTACCAGAACTTTTTTACCATCTTTAGGCATTAATTGATTATAACACAAAAACTCTCGTAGATTTAATGGAAACTTTTAAAAGGTAGATACTATAATGTACTCCCCATCGGTTTCATTAATGAAACCATCCACTATTGTAAGATTGAGGAATCTTTATGTTTGTGTGTCCGAAAAGGATTTGCGACACGTGTAGACAGCAAGTAAAGGACTTTTTTAGTTGCCCCAAAACGCGAATCAATAATAATTCGAGCCGAGACATAAAGGCTCCTCGGCCAAAACCTCTACCATCATATAGATGGTGATCTATTCTTAAAAGTTTAATTGTTCCACGCACAGCTTCCGCTACACGTGCCTTGTTACGACTTCGCCCATGTCACCGAGCTAAGGCTAATCCAATAAATTGAATTTCACCTCCTCCCGGCTTCCTTGGCGTGACGGGCGGTGAGTACAGGACTTGAGAACGTATTCACCGTAGCGTTATGATCTACGATTACTAGCGAATCCGGCTTCATGGAGTCGAGTTGCAGACTCCAATCCGAACTGAGGCCGACTTTACGGGATTAGCTCCGCCTTGCGACTTGGCAACCCTTTGTATCGGCCATTGTAGCATGAGTGTCGCCCAGGGTATCAGAGGGCCATGCGGATTTGACGTCGTCCCCGCCTTCCTCAGGTAGAAAACCTGCAGTCTCGTGTGACACTTGTAACACACGACAGGGGTTGCGCTCGTTTCCCCACTGAAGGGAACATCTCAAGACACGAGCTGACGGCAACCATGCAGCACCTGTCCAAACGTCCTTGAGAGACGACTCTCCTTTCAGAAAGTCTTCGTTTGGATTTCAAACCCTGGTAAGGTTTCTCGCTTACCATCGAATTAAACCTCATGCTCCTCCGCTTGTGCAAGTCCCCGTCTATTCCTTTGAGTTTTAAGCTTGCGCTCGTACTTCCCAGGCGGTTCGTTTAACGCGTTAACTGCGCCACTCCGAGGGTCGATACTCGAAACGGCTAACGAACATCGTTTAGGGCGTGGACTACAAGGGTATCTAATCCTTTTTGCTCCCCACGCTTTCGTGTTTCAGGGTCAGTAATGCGCCAGTTTGCTGCCTTCGCCTTTGGTATTCCGCACGATATCAACGGATTTCACCCCTACACCGTGCGTTCTACAAACCTCTCGCATCCTCTAGTCTGGCCGTATCCCCCGCAGGCTTATCGTTGAGCGATAAGATTTTACGGAAAGACGCACCAAACCCCCTACACACCCTTTACGCCCAATAAATCCGGATAACGCTTGAGGCCTTCGTATTACCGCGGCTGCTGGCACGAAGTTTGCCGCCTCTTATTCCATGAGTACTATCAAGCCACCTTGCGGTGACCTTTATCTCCATGAAAAGCAGTTTACAATCCGAAGACCGTCTTCCTGCACGCGGCGTCGCTTGATCAGGCTTGCGCCCATTGTCAAATATTCTCGACTGCTGCCACCCGTAGGTGTACGGACCGTGTCTCAGTTCCGTCGTTGAGGAACAGGCTCTCACCCCCCCTACCGGTCATCGCCTTGGTGAGCCATTACCTCACCAACTAGCTGATCGGGCCTAGGCCGATCCCCGAGTGTCTTGCGACTTTACTCTTTCGAGACCATCGGGCATTAATTCATCTTTCGATGAGTTATTCCCGTCTCGGGGGTACGTACCAGGGTATTACTAACTCGTTCGCCACTAAACAAATTCTTCCCGCACCAATCCGCACAATCCGTATTGCTACTTCAAGTACTTCAAGATATGTTCAAAATTTGTTCCGTTCGACTTGCATGCCTTATCCACGCCGCCAGCGTTCATCCTGGACCAGGATCAAATCCTCAAAAAGACACTCGTGAAGTCCTTCGTCGAAACGAAAAGCTTCACGAGTGTTTGGGACAACTAAAAAAATTCTCTACAAACATAAAGGTATATGTTTAATTACTTTTGCTGACTATTGCTATGATTTTAAAAGACCGGTCGTTACCGGAAGTGGTCTTATTATCTTTATATGACCCCCTCTTGTCAACCCCGCTGGGAATAGCCCGTCACTAGGCTCTCCGAGGGCGCGGACACAGGTAAGCCCGCCTTGGCTGGCGGGCGAATTTCTAACGGAACCAAGCCTTAGACTTGCCAATGAATGAGAATTACATTAATATAGGCGCACTTATATGAAGAAGGAAATTCACCCGCCCTATTACCCTAAAGCCCAGATTAAATGCGCCTGTGGCAAAGTTTGGCATATCGGCAGTACCAAAGAAGTCATAGAAACTGAAGTCTGCTCCAACTGTCACCCGTTTTATACCGGCAAGGGGAAACTTGTAGATACCGCTGGCCGTATTGAGAAATTCAGAGCCAGGAGAACTGCGGCTGAGGCAATCACTAAAGTTACCGGCAAGAAAAACAAGGTAGCTAAAAAGGCCAAAAAGACCGAGGTTAAAACGGTTAAGAAGAAACCAACCACAAAATAATAAAAATAATATAATAAAGGAGGGGCATTTGAAGCTCCTCTTTTTTTCGGTTATGATAGTTCCGTTATGCTAACCAATAAAATTATCTTGGAAATAAGGGCCGGCGCGGGAGGAGATGAAGCTGCTATCTTCGCCAATGACCTGGTCCGAATGTATGAAAGATATGCCCAAAAGCGGGGCTGGAAATTCGTAGTAATTGATTTTAACAGAAGCGACTTGGGCGGCTATAAAAGTTTTACCGCCAGAGTTGGCGGAGAGGGAGTTTATGACGCTTTAAAAAACGAAGGAGGCGTACACCGAGTCCAACGCATACCCGACACGGAAAAAGCCGGCCGGGTTCATACCTCTACCGCCACCGTCGCCATTCTTCCTGAAGTAGAAGCTAAAGAAGTGAATATTAATCTAGGCGACCTGGAAGTCACTTTCTCCCGGGCTGGAGGACCCGGCGGCCAGAACGTCAATAAAGTTGAGACAGCCGTCCGGATACTGCATAAACCTACCGGCATTATAGTAGGGTCAAGGGCCGAAAGGAGCCAGCACGCCAACAGAGAAGCAGCCATGGGTTTGCTCCGCTCCAAGCTATATGACATTCAAACACATGGCGATTCAAATAAAATCGGAACAGACAGGCGCGAACAGGTAGGCACCGCGGACCGCTCCGAAAAAATGAGAACTTACAATTTTCCGCAAGACAGAATTACCGACCACCGTCTAGGTAAAAAGTGGCATAATATTGAAAAAATTATGGACGGTGATTTAGACCCGGTAGTTAAAGCCTTCCAAAAAAACTAAATCCTAGCTCCTATCAATTATTGGTTCTGGGACAGAACCTGAATATCTCCCGCGAAACCCTCGGCCCGGTCAGCTACTCTGTAACCGTACCTGCCTACTTTTGTATAAGCTCTCCAATTCCCTCCGGCGTAATATTTAGCCGCCGCGCAATTCTCTTGAGAGAAAATAGTTGAATAAATTGTCTTGCATCCTGTTAAGCCGTCTTTTAACAAAAGCGCCGTACCCGTGAAAGCATCCAGATTATTAAAGGGAGAGGCAGGGTTGCCTCCTGTAATCGCAGTTATTTTATCCGTATAAAGCATCCAGGTCTTGGGCATAAATTGAGACGGCCCCATAGCTCCGCCATAAGCGCCGTCGGAAACTATAGGGCAAGAAACTGGGGTAGTGGCTGGATCTAACCCCAAAGATTTTGTGATGGAAAGAAAACTAGGCTTCTGCGAATTAGACATAACTGTGCCAGCGGCGTTAGCAGCCGGAGTGTTGTAATAACACCTGCCTAAATTCCTCCCTATAACTCCGTCAATGGAAGATTCTTGAGTCAAAACAGCGAGAATGAAAGCAGCTCTCACCCCCGTAGCCCTTTCGGCTACCTGAGCAATTTTTACCGCGTCTCCAAAGGGCAATTCTCCGCCTCCCTGTAATCTAAAAATTCTGTTTCTGATTTCAGCTGCCTGAACCTTGGTGTCGGTCAGTAATTTCTGATAAACAGACTCTTTACCTTGAGTATCTTTCAACAAAGTATTTTTCTGTGATTTAGTATTATTAACCGCTTTAGCTTGAGAACTTTGATAGGCTTTTAGGGCGGTAGCGTCTTCTTTTTGCAAAGTTAAACTTTCTTTAGAAGCGGTTAGATCGTCTTTAAGAGAGCTAAGTTCTTCCAGTGAAAGCCTTAAATTATTCTGAACCTCTACTAAGTTATTAACGTTATTGAAGAAATCCGAAAGCTGAGGGCTCTTTAAAAGAACCTCTACCAGACCATCTCCGTCGTTTTCGTAAAGCACCTTAATGGTTTCTCCTATGCTGTCTTTGGTGGAGTTTATCTTCTGTTCCGTATCTCCTATCTTGCCGTTAGTCGTTATAATCTCTCCATTTAATTGCTGGATAGAAAGTGTTACGGCTTTTATCTGAAGATTAATTTTACTTATCTTGGCGTTGAGGGTATTAATCTCTCCCTTTAAAGAAGCGCCTTGGCTACGATATTGGCTGATAGTTTTCTCGTAGTCACCGATTTGTTTCTCTAAATCCTGGAGCTGGGACTCCAACTGCTGCCGTTCGGCCGAACTAGTGGAAGTTGTTTGAGCTAAAGTTTCGCTGGTAATGGGAGCCGTAGCCTGGCCGAGGAAGAAAACGGGGATCATTATTAAAAAAGGAGCCGCGACCCACCAGTTGAGCCTGACTCCCCTTTTCTTTGTATAACTAAGATTGACTATATCCCTCCGCCTGGAGTAAATGTCGGCATTAGGCGACCTCTTGATGTCGATTAAAACTTTAGGTCTTAGAGTCATCTTCTGCCGTGGATTTGGCCGCATCCCTTTCAGCCTTTTTCTCCTCGGTCTCGACTACTACTTGGTCCGGAGTCACCTCGGCCACTTCCGGCTCTTCCTCAGGGGCCAACTCGGAAATACTCACAATAACGTTCTCGGGGTCAATACTAAACTTAAACTTACCCGTGATGACAACATCTTTCACGTAAATACTGTCTCCTACGGCCTTAAGCCCTGAAATATCAACTGTGATTTCGTGAGGTATATCAGCCGGCAGCGCCTCTACTTCAATTTCATCCATGGATTCTATCAAAACTCCGAGACCGGCCTTGATAACCTCCGACTCTCCAGTGAAGACTATAGGTACGGTAGCGCTAATCTCTTCGTCCATTCTCACTGCGTAAAGATCTACTGATTCAATGTCCCCGCTCACCGGGTTATGTTGCACGTTATAGATAAGGGCAGGCTTCGGCACGCCATCCACTATCACATTAACAATGGTGTTTTCTCCAGCTGCCTTATAAACCTTTTCAAAGTCCTTGGTGTTAACGCTCAAATGTAAATTAGGCATGGCGCGGCCATAAAGTTCGGCCGGTAAATATCCACCTTGTCTTAGGGCGTCAACTTTCTTACCGAGTATATCTCGTTTCTCTGTCTTTAAGTCCATAATAATTGATTATAGGCGAGCTGTCGGATTATTTCAAGATTAGCCGCCTTGGCTGGGCGGAAACGTTATAGTTTAGCGAAAAGTTTCAGACGCTCTGACACCGCTTCGTAAACGGCTGCTTCAGAGGCCAAGAGTAGCTTATAAGGAGCTACTTCATTAGGGTTACTGGCTAAAGATTTTTGAAGAGCTTCTCTCCAGGCCAGCCTTATTTCCGTATTGATATGTATCAGAGATATTCCCGCACTGGCAGCAGAAACAAAATCTGAATCCTTAATGCCGGATCCGCCATGTAGCACCAGCGGTATTAGAACAGCGTCTTTTATGGCCCTAATACGGGCAATATTTAAATCGGGGTTAGAAACACTAACCGACATGCCGTGAATATTGCCGACTGCAGGCGCAAACATATCCACCCCAGTTTCTTTTACAAACCTCACTGCATCTTCTACCGTGGTTAAATCTTCTTCTTTAACAGCCGCCCCAATGGGTGTTTCGGTAAAGAGCTCAGAGGATGTTCCAATATAACCCAGTTCAGCTTCAACCAAAATCCCGGGATTAACAGACTTAACGTACTGCACTACTTCTTTGGTCTGCCTGATATTCTCTTCCAGGGGAAGTTTGGCGCCATCAAAGATAACAGCATCGCATCCCGCCTCCACTGCTCGCTTAATGTTTTCCAGAGAGTAAGTGTGGTCAGCGTTCAAATAAACTGGTAACCCATGCTTTTCTCGGAGGTTTCTCATTATCAAAGCCGCTTCCTCAATGCCAAAAAAGTTCCTTTCTCCTTCGGATAAACCTATAACCACCGGCAATTGCAGTTCAGTAGCCGCTCTCACTATAGCCTTTAGCGCCGCCGTATCGGAGATGTTAAAGTGCCCTACAGCTATCCCCTTAACTTCAGCTTCTTTGATTGTTTCGAGTAGTGTCATCATGACGATCTATTTTAATTATAACAGTTTTTACAATTTTTCCCTCACGCTCACTTCAGTGGCTTGGAGAAGATCATTCACGGATCGGGACATGCTTTCAGCCGACTCTTGCATTTCACTCACGGTGCCCAGAACTTCCTTAGTCAGAGAAAACTTTTCCCTAAGAACGGACAAGTATCCTTTGATGATAGTGAGCGGCGTCCTCAAGTGGTGTTGAGTAGCCAGAATAAATTGATCCTTGGCTTCGTCCAACTCCTCCAGTTCAATTCTGGCTTTCTTTTCTACTTCGTAGGCTCTCTTGATTTCTTGAGTCTGGACCACCACTTTCGCCTCTAAGTTAACCTTAAGGTCTCGTAAATCATTAGACACCTTTTCAAGCTGTTCTCGTTGACTCACTTCGTTTAAGACACTTTTGATTAAAAATATACCTGTCACGATGATGCCCGTAAGCAGTGCCGAATCAATGAAACGATCCTGCGCCGACTCATCGAGTAAAACTCTGAGAAGCAAGAAAAGCCACAGCGCGAAAGTGACTATTTCGGTAGTAATGGCTTTGATATTAAAAAGACGATACCTAACTATCGCGTAGCTTGTGCCGACTATAAGCGGCATCATAAATAATGGCCCGTAGGAATTAAGCGCAGGGTTTTGTAACACATTAACTGTCAAATACTGTGAAATGAAAAGTAGAGCAGAAGTGGTAACAATCCCCGCAATGATTGACGCTAACTGACCCCTACCTTCATTGTCCGCCCGCCTGAACTTAGATATAGCGACAAAAATTGAGAAAGTGATAAGCGATAACAACCCTATCCCCCAAATAGGGTTTAAAGCGCTCGGCTGCGTTGCCGGTATATGAGTTCCGACGAAAGTAACTTCCGGATCTATGATGAAAATAAACTGTGACAGCAGTGTAAAAGAAACGGCAAATATAACGAATAAAGCTTTTTGCCAGAATTTTAGTGAAAAGCTTGGCTTTGGGAAGAGGTAAACAAAAACAGGAATAATCAAATTTTGCAGACTTGCGAAAAATATCGCCACATTCAAGGCTTTTTCAAAATTATATTGAGAAACATTAAATGTGAAAATGTTTGCCGAAGCCCATCCTATGGAAGTAATCATAAGAACCGCGAAAGATATATTTAGTAAATTTTTTCGATCATGTAAGAGAACCAGCACGGTAAAAAACACCATAACTAATATAGAAATAAGATGGACTGAAAGAAATGCTAAGGATGTCCCAGAGAGCATAGTTTAAATAATTATGGAACTAATACAGCTAGTTGGTTCATATGAGTAATTCTACTACAAACCTGGCTCCCTGGCCTCTGCCTCCTGACTCGGCATAGATTTTGCCTTGGTGGGCTTGGATGATGTTTTTGGTGACAGCTAGACCTATGCCTCGACCTGTCGTGTAGAGTTTTTCGGCTTCTTTGCCTCTT
>DASRUQ010000032.1:0-18753 GCA_035655355.1 Minisyncoccota bacterium | reverse complement strand
TTGCGAGAGCTTCATTATCAAGGCTAAATCAGCCTCATTTCCCAAATGTTTCACGTGAAACACTGCCCGTTTCCGGGGTTTAGCCTTGGAGAGAATACTTTTCAACCTGACGTAAGTATATTGGAGATACGGAGCTGAATTGCCGGTGAGGCTCAGCATCTTGTCCCAGTTAAAGACAATATCGCCGGCTCTGTTCTGGGAAAGATCGTTGTATTTAATAGCCCCGATGCCGACAGCTCTGGCCACTTTTTCTTTTTCCTTTTTGGGGAGTTTGGAGTTTTTAGCCGCCACTGTTTTATAAGCCAGTTTTACCGCTTCATTAATCAGGTCGTATAAAATAACTACTTTGCCTTCGCGGGTGGAAAGCTTTTTGCCGTCAGGCCCCAAAACCATCCCGAACTTAACGTGTTTCAGGCCAACCGATTCCAAGCCTAAAATTTTAGCAACCGCGAAAAGCTGGTTGAAATGATGAACTTGCTCATCGCCTACCACATATAAAATTTTAGCGAGCTTATATTTGCCCAAACGGTATTCCAGGTTGGCAATGTCTCTAGTCAGGTACAAAGTTGCCCCGTCGGATTTCTGTATCAAAGCCGGGGCCAGCCCGTGAGTTTCCAGGGGGACTATTAAAGCGCCTTCGCTAACTTTGGTAATACCTCTACTCTTAAGCCTTTCTATGAGCGGCCTTAAATCTTTTTCATAGAAAGCTTCGCCAGCAGTCACATCAAATTTAACCCCAAAGTCTTTGTAGAGACGATTAAATTCTTTAAGGGACTCTTTCCTAAACCAGCTCCAGAGTTTTTTATTTTCTTTATCGCCTTGCTCCAGCTTAGCGAATTCTTCTTGCGCCATCTTACCCAATGCCGGGTTAGACTTAACTTCTTCGTGAAAACGGACGTAGAGCTTCAACATCTCGTCTATCGGATTCTTTTCAACTGCTTTCTTTTTACCCCAAAGTTTGTAAGCGGCTGTCAATTTGCCGAACTGTGTCCCCCAATCACCGATATAGTTCCAGCGAATTACTTTATAACCCAACGCTTCATATATATTAGCCAAGGCGTCGCCGATAATAGTGGAGCGTAAGTGCCCTACATGCATTGGCTTAGCCACATTAGGCGAAGAATATTCCACAATAATTGTCTGCTTCTTTTTTGGAGACTCACCCCACTTGGATTTGGCTTTAATTATTTCTTTGATAGTGAGACCGGCTGCCTCTTCGGACATCCAAAAATTTAAAAATCCCGGAGCCGCAATTTCAATCCTGCTAAAAAGTCCCGCTTCTTTCCCCCTAAGAAGTCTTTCTCTAAGGAGTTCAGCAGTCTTCATCGGCGGCAAGCCGCTTTTTTTAGACATCAGAAATGCCGCGTTAGTGGCCAAATGACCCCTAACCTTAACTTCGGGTTCCTCCAGACTAAAACCACTGACTCCTGATTTTTCCTCAATGAGTTCCCGTAAAGAAGATAAAAACATGCGTTAATTCTAGCCTTTTGAAGGACAAAACTCAAAAAAAGATTTAAACTGAACCTATGGAAATCGCGAAGAACAAACGGGCTTATTTTGACTACGACATCCAGGAGAAAGTTGAAGCTGGGATAGAGTTGAAGGGCTTTGAAGTTAAAGCCGTTAAATCCGGGCGTATTAATCTTGCCGGCTCTTACGTCCTCATTCGGGGCGGTGAAGCTTACCTTATAAATACAGACATTCCCCCTTATCAGGCCAAGAACACTCCCGAAGGCTACGACCCCCACCGCAACCGGAAATTGTTACTAAAAGCTTCGGAAATACGTTATTTATTAGGCAAAGCCCAGGAGATTGGCTTGACACTTCTCCCACTTCGTGTCTATCTTAAGCGCAACTTAATCAAATTAGAGATAGGATTAGGGCGCAGTAGAAAGGCCAAAGACAAGCGCGATCTTTTAAAAAAGAGGTCTGATATTAGAGAAATAAGAGAGGCCAAAAGAAAATAAGATAGCAAAAATATGGGGATGAAAGGCTTCGATAAGGAGCGTTCCCTAAACTTGCGAGCCGAGCCGCTAACTCGTTAATCTGGCAAAACAACTATAACTGCCGACTCTAGGGTTGCAGCTCCTGCATACGCATTCGCGTAAGTAGGCATCGGCCTGGGCGCCGTCTCCAAGTCCAGTCACCGGTGTTATAAAGGGAGACTCGTGAAGGACAAGTTTCCGTAGTCCCTCACTAAACTAACGGGAAAGCCGCCGCTCCTTCGGGAGATATGCTCGTAGACGGTTTATAGAACCATCTTTAGACGCGCGTTCAATTCGCGCCATCTCCACTACTTCGCCAAGACTCCGCCAGAGTATTTAGTGTTATAATTGGTTTAGTCCAAAACCAAAACAAACTTATGTCATACCAACCACAAGATTTTTCGCGGCTGCTCGGTACTGCCGGCTTCAGCGACACCATACTAAATAATCACTTCGCCCTCTATGGTGGCTACGTCACCAACGTTAATAAGCTTTCCGATAATTTAAAAACCTTAGCTGACAGCGACAAAGCCGGCACACCGGAATATGCCGAGATGAAGCGCCGCTTCGGCTGGGAGTGGAACGGCTTCCGCCTCCACGAATATTATTTCGGCAATATGATTAAAGGCGGCTCCGCTAGACCGAGCGACTCAGAGCTGTCCAAAGCTCTCACCGAACAATTCGGTTCCATGGATGCCTGGGAAAAAGATTTCAGAGCTACGGGAGCTATGAGGGGTATAGGCTGGACCATTCTTTACTACGATCCAATTGAGAAGAGACTTTTTAACCAGTGGATTAACGAACACGACTTAGGCCACTTGGCTGGGTCAAAAATATTGCTCGCCCTGGATGTCTTTGAGCACGCTTATATGATTGACTACGGCTTAAAACGCGCCGACTACATTGAAGCCTTTATGAAAGCTGTGGATTGGGCTACTGTAGAAGAAAGGTTTACCTCTTAAGGAAGGGTTTTAATACACAGTCTTACGGAAACCGATTAAGGCCTCGGTTATTGCGTTTTAAGAGGCTCTGCGTTATGATAGCGTCATCCAAGAATTCAGAACAAACAACCAAATAACAGCCCCGACTCTCAGAGTAGTGGACGAAAATGGCGGCAACTTAGGGGTTATGACTCCGAGAGAAGCCCTCGCTATCGCGGCCAGTAAAGGATTGGATTTAATACTTACAGTCCCTACAGCCACACCGCCTGTCGCCAAGATAGGCAGTTACGATAAATTCCGCTATGAGAAAAATAAGGAACTGAAGAAACAGAAGCAGGCGCAAAAAACGCTTGAGATGAAGCAGATTCAGATTAGCATGAGGGAGGCGAAAAACGACCTCATGACTAAAGTAGGCAGGCTGCAAAAATTTCTGGACGCCGGACACAAGGTAGAAATACTTCTCACCCTGCGCGGCAGAGAAAAGGGTATGCAGGATTTCGCCAGAGGAAAACTTAAGGAATTCTTGACACTAATAACCACTCCCCATACCATAACGCAGGATATCAGGCCAGCCGGCAGGGGTATCGGAACACAGATTGTTAAAAAATAATGAAAAAGAGCGTAGTTAAAAGAATAAGAGTAACCAAGAACGGGAAGTTAATCAGGCGTAAAATGGCCCAGGGCCATTTTAGAGCCGGTAAAGATTCCAGAAGTATTCAGGGTAAAAGAACTTCTTTGCAAATCAGTAAATCCGATGCTGGAAGAATTAACCACTATCTAAACAAAAAGAAATAAAAATATGCCTAGAGTTAAAAGAGGTAAAATAGCCCATAAGAAAAGAGAGAAACTCTTAAAACATACCAAAGGTTTTAAGTGGGGCAGAAAATCCAAAGAAAGAGCGGCTAAAGAGGCCCTCCTCCACGCTTGGGATCACGCTTTCAGAGGCAGAAAGGAAAAGAAAAGACAGTTCCGATCCGTCTGGCAGGTTAAGATTAACGCCGCGGTTCGTGACGAGAGCCTGACCTACAGCAAATTCATCAACATGCTGAAAAAAGCCAATATTAAACTGGACAGGAAATCTCTGGCTGATTTAGCCGAGAACCACCCAGTTACTTTTAAGAAGGTAGTAGAGGCGGCTAAGTAGCCTTAACCGGCCGCTGCTTCTCGGGGTAAAGGTCCGCGAATGAAATCGTGGGCCTTTTTTAATACCGACTCGCTGTCACGATACGTTTTTAGTATCCTCCTAGCGTCACGATATAAAAACCAACCATAGCCCCCGTGTTCTTCCGAGATTTTGACTTCTTTTTTTCTGGACTCGGCTAGATAAAAAATAACGACTTTAAATATCTTATTTTTCCCTTTGTAAAAATGATATTTCTCATAATCTTTGAATCTGTTTCTTATTTTTAAATCTTCTGGCTTTAAGCCGGTTTCTTCGGCTGTCTCCCTAAGCGCCGCTTCAAAACTTTTCTCCTCTCCCTCTATGTGCCCTTTAGGGAAATTCCAATAATTTCCGCCATGATAAAGAAGCAAAAACTTAGGGCCATCTTTGGTCCTTCTATAAATTATTATTCCTGCGGATATTTCTCTGGTAGTTTCAGGCATTCTTAAGTGATTTGAGCATTTTTTCTACAGGCCAAGCGTTAATGATGTCGCTCTTCTCGGCCCAGCCGCGTCTGGCCTGTGAGAGACCGTATCCCAAGAATTGGAAATGCGCGGGGGCATGCGCGTCGGAATCTATGGAGAGTTTAACTCCGGCTTCAACACATTTTTTGATGTACTCGTCTTTGAGATCGGACCTGTCTGGATAAGCGTCTATCTCAAGAACAGTTCCCGTCTCCTTGGCTACACGAATGATTTCATCCATGTCCAACTCGTAAGCGGCGCGTTTCCCGATAATACGGCCGGTAGGGTGGAAGATGATGTCCACCTGCGGATTCCTCATCGCTTTCACGATTCTATCCGTTTGCTCCTTTTGGGGGAGATTAAAATAAGAATGAACCGAAGCGCCAACCACGTCAAGCTTAGAAAGAGATTTATCGCTTAAATCCAGGCTGCCATCCTTTAGGATATCGCATTCCGTGCCTTTTAGAATTACAAAACCGGGATTCTTCTTCCTTATTTTGGCGTTAACCTTGTCTATTTCTTTGCCTTGCTCCGCTAATCTCTTCTCGTCTAACCCTCCTGTCATAGCCAAACGTTTAGTGTGGTCTGTTATAACAATATAGTCCAAGCCACAAGTTATAGCGGCCTCCGCCATCTGGAGAATTGTGCCGCTGCCGTCGGTCCAACTCGTTTGTACCTGCAAATCTCCTCTTAGGTCTTGGTAGCTTACTAGTTTAGGCAGTTTTTTCTCCTTAGCCGCGCTTATTTCTCCTGTCATTTCTCGGAGTTCTGGCGCAATGAAATCCAAACCAAGCTTCTTATATATTTCTTCTTCTGTTTTACCGGCAATCATTCTCAAACCTCCCCCATAACTCGCCTTTTGGCGAGTGACGGGGGAGAATAAGCCGTACTCGTTAAGTTTATAACCGCGATCAATAGCAATTTGCCTTAAAGCTACATTATGATCTTTGCTGCCGGTGAAGTAATTCAAAGCGGCGCCAAATGATTCCCGAGGCACTACTCTTAAATCAACATTAAGGCCCCCTTTTATCTTAACCGAAGATTTAGTTTCTCCCTTCGCTACCACACTGAGAACTTGGGGCAGGGTGACAAAATACTCCATTACCTTTTTAGGTTTTTTTGAAGCCACTAAAATATCTATGTCTCCGATAGTCTCCTGACGCCTTCTGATTGATCCCGCCACCGCTACTTCTTCGACTTCCTTAAGTTTTTTCAGACTAACTTCTATTTCTCTGCTCACCGGGACCGCGTAACCCATAATCATCCTGGTCCCGGAACTTTTTAAAAACTCAATGCCTTTTAATATTTTCTCCTCCGACTTTTCCCCAAAGCCATCTAGCTTTTTTATCTTGCCCGCTCGGGCGGCTTTTTCTAAACCCGCAACATCTTTTATTTTAAGTAAGACATAAAGTTTTTTGATATTTTTAGGTCCCAACCCTTCAATCTTTATAAGTCCGGCTAAATCTACCGGTATCTTTTTCTTCAGATCTTCGTGGTACTTAATTTTGCCGGTTTGAATTAGCTCTTCTATCTTTTCGGCTAGGGATACCCCCACTCCTTCTATCTGCTGAAGGGCTTTTAAGCCGCCGCTTTTATAAAGATCGGCCACGCTTTCTTCCTTAGACCCAATATTGTCCGCCGCCTTCTCGTAGGCTCTGGATTTAAAAGAATCTTCCTCCATAGAAAGATACCCGCTTATGGCTTGGAGAATTTCGGCTATCTCCTGATTTCTCATTCTAGTTGATTATATTCCTAGGGGTATGGCCTAAAATCACTAGCGGGTTAGATTTAATTTCTCCAGGCAGAATTATCTTTGGCAACGAAAGAATTATCATAGCCGAGATAAAAGAGAAAAAAGAGGCTAAATAGAAAATTATATTGAAGCCGAAAGTATCAGCCAAATATCCTCCGGCTAAACCGGCGATCATAGAGGCAATGCTTAGACCAACGTTATTCATAGACCAGTCAAAAGCAAATTTATCTTTATCCAAGTGCCTGGAAAAAATCCCCGACCAAGCTGGCGCGTAAAGGCCGAAGGCTATGCCCTGAATGATTCCAACTGCATAAAGTTCTCTAATGGTGGTTACCAGAGAGAAAGAAAAAGCGGCTAGCGAGGCCAAAAGCAGTCCTATAACCAAAACGTAAAAGTCATCCTTTTCTCCTTTTCTTTTATCCAGGAAATTAGCTACGGGCAACTGAATAATACACATAGCCCCCCAGTATAAAGAGACTTCTACCCCGGCGTTAAAAAGACTGGCCCCAGCAACATTTTTCACTACAAAGACAGCCATCAGAGGAACTAAAAGACCCCAACCGCTAAAAAGTGACAGGTTACAAAGAACAAAGTATCTTAAAACTTTATTCAATCTTAACAACTCTATAACTTCATTCAACATCTTTTTTAACTTTTATCGCGCCGTTTTCTAAATAAATTCCGGCCGTATCCCCCCGCTTTAATTCCTCTTTAAGAATCAGGCCAGAAAGTCCCGATTTAATCTCCTTAGAGATAACGGCCCGTAAAGGCCTTGCTCCAAAAGAAGGGTCAAACCCGAGAGATGCCAGTTTCTTCAAGGCATCTTCACTAACGTTTAACCCAATGCCCTTCTCTTGAAGGGTTTTCGCTAAGTCGTCCAACATCAGCTCGGCAATACGCTCCACAGCCGCCAAGCTTAGATTCTTAAAAGTTATAACCTGCATTCTATTCAAGAGTTCCGGCCTGAAGTGGTTAACAAGCCTCCTCTTTAACTCTTCGGCGATGAAATTCATATCTTTACCTTCATCAAGAGATACCTTAATAAAATCTGATTCGGCGTTGGAGGTAGCGATAATAATTGTGTTTTTAAAATCTATGGTTCTGCCTAAGTTGTCTGTTGCCCTGCCCTCGTCAAAAACTTGCAAGAATAGATTCAGAACATCAGCATTAGCTTTCTCAAATTCGTCTAAAAGTATCAGGCTATAAGGTTTCTCTAAGATTGCCTCCGTTAGGGTTCCGGTAATCTCCCCGTCAGGAGAACCAATGAAGCGGTAAAGGCTCGTTCTGTCTTGGTATTCTGACATATCAAATCTGACCATCATCTGCTCGGAGCCAAATTGAATCTGGGCTAATATCTTGGATAACTCCGTTTTACCCACACCGGTGGGTCCCACGAATAGAAACACTCCAATCGGCCCTTTACTGCCGGTGAGTCCGCTTCTATATTCCCTTAGAGTTCTTGAAACCGCCGCCACCGCCTCTTCTTGATCAATCAAGCGGCCATGTATCAGCGCTTCCAGATTTAAAAGCTTTTCTCTTTCCTTAACTCCTGTTTCGCGAAGAGGCACGTTAGTTCTTTTCTCGGCAATAGAAATTATATCGTCAGGCGTTATGACCTTACTCCCTTTATGGGCGCCTTCCGAAAGAGCTTCTTTCAAAAGGTCGTCAGCCGAGGATGGCAACAGTCTTTCGTGGAAATATCTTTTGGCTAATTCCACCGCTTTTTTAATAGCTCCATAAGTAATTTTAATTTGGTATTGGTCTTCCAGGATTATACTGTCATAAGCTAAAACCTTTTCCGCCTCCGCCATGGTTATTTCTTGAATCTGCACAAACTGGAAAGCATCGGCAAAAGACCCCTCTCCTTCTATAGATTTTTTGAAATCTTTAGGATAAGTAGAGCCTATAGTCGGGAAGTCGTTGGATAAAAGGAGCGGGATAAGAGTATCTATAACATTAAGCTCGTACTTACCAGCTGTTCGCGATAGATTGTGTATATCGGGTATATAGAGAACTACGTTGCCGGCCTGATTTATTTCTTTAAAAATAATTTCAACCCTCTGCTGTTGTTCTCCGGTATCGGCGCCGGCTAAAAGAGAATTTATATCCAGCGCCACTAATCTTTTATCAAAAAGCGGAGCCGGCACCCTGTCTCTCACTATGTCGTGAGCGAGGTGCGCCACCAACGCTTCTTTGCCTGATCCGGCCTCTCCAATCAAAATTACGTTCGGCTTATTGGGCCTGGCCAGCACATCCAGCATTCTATCGTATTCCTTTTCGTGGCCAACCAAAAATCCCACCAAGCCAGCCCTCGCCATATCGGTAAAATCCGTTCCAAACCTGTCTAAAGTCGGGGTTGGTCTAGCTGTCCAGGCGCGATTTATAACGCGGTGCTTAAGCGCGTAGGGACTCCCGGCGAATCCGCCCAAACTAGTTGGGCGCCTTCTAAACCAAGAGCGTTTCCTGAACCTTCCAAAAACCAAAGCGCTCTCCATGTCTTGCGGAACAAGTTTAAAAAGGCCTAAAACTTTAACTACTTCCCCGTTTTTCATTCCAACCACCGAAGCAAAAAGATCGGAAGCAGAAATTTGCTTAAGAGAGTTTTCTCTCCCCAAAGCAATAGAGGCTATCGTTAAATCTTTTATTTTAGTTATGACCTCCCCGCGGCTTTCTTTAGCTAGAACAAAACTTTTTTCCAGATATTCGGAAATCTTACTCCCGAATTCATTCGGATCTATGTCTAACCGCGTTAGCGCTTCTTTAATTTCGTGGAATTGCAGTAGATTGTGTATTAGGTGCAGATAAAAATCTCCCCCAAAGATGAGGGCATTGTCGGCGCAACGCGCCAATATTTTTACAGCCTTACCGTCTAAGTAATCGGCTGCGTTTATCTCTCCGGAAGAGGGTAGGCTATACAAATAATATCTTGTCCTGCTGCCCGCGAGTAAACCGTGGACCAAATAAAGTAGAAGCATTAAACCCGGGTAGAATATTTTAGGCGTACCGGATAAAATCGCGACTAGGGCTGCCACCCATAAAATCACCGTCCAAATATCAAAAACTAGAGTAATAATTTTCCGCGATACCGCCGGCATCTCCAGAAATCTGTCCTGGAAATAAAAACGTTTTAAATCGTCCATTGATTTAATAACCCGTAAGCGACCAATGTTTCATAAATCAGGTAAAACGGTATTAGGCACCAAGTTATGTATATAAGGACGAAAACTATGGCGAGAGCCAGATAAAATCCCAGGCCGGCAAGTAATCTGACCAATCTAAAAACAAACCCCAGAACATACCCAAGGATAGTTCTGTCTTGGTAAAGGGGCTCAAAGAAATGATGCAGGTTAACCCTAAGAGCCAGGCTTCTGTCTAAAATTCCAAAAACATGAGAAGCCAAGCGGCTCAATAGAAAGAAAAACCCGATATACCAGTCTCTGAAAAACTCAACAAGCTTATAGACGAATCTTGTTGTAATATAGATAGGAATAGATGTCACCTGATAATTATAGCTCAAAAACAGAAGCCCTTCACCAACTCCAGCAAGAAATGGAGGAAAACAAAAACCTGCCACTCCGGGAAGCCAACCTGGTCTTCGGCGAAGGCAACCCCAATTCTGAGATTCTTTTTATCGGGGAAGCCCCCGGTTTCTATGAAGACGTCCAAAAAAGACCTTTTGTGGGACGTTCCGGACAACTTTTAAATGTCATGATAGAAAGTCTGGGCTGGAAAAGAGAAGACGTTTATATAACCAATATCGTCAAGCGCCGTCCTCCAGATAATCGTGATCCGTTGCCCGAAGAGATAGGGGCCTACTCTCCCTATTTAATGAAACAGGTTGAGATAATAAACCCTAAAATAATAGCCACGCTCGGCAGATTTTCTATGAACTTTTTTATGCCAACCGGTAAAATTTCCCGTGATCAGGGAAAGATATTCTGGCTGGGGGAACGGCTTATTATGCCGCTTTACCACCCGGCAGCGGCGCTTCGTTCCACCACCGTTAAAGATGAGCTTAAAAGGAGCTTTGCCAAGCTCCCCGTTATCAAGAAAAAATACGAAGAATTTTTAAAAGAAAAGAAGTCCGGCAATAATAAAGGAACAAGCAGTGGAGTGGAAGATACTCCGGCCTCCCCTGCTCCCAAGAAATGAGAGTACTTAACCTAATATAAGGAATCCTGAAAACTGTTGCCGAAAAAACTGATATCTCTTTCTTTGAGTTTCTTAAGACTTGAGAAGGTGTGATCTTTACTCAAGATATCAACCAGCTCCTTGCCTCCCAAAAAGTGCGGCAAAATAACGTAATCTGCTCCCTCTTTATAAAGCTCTTCCGCCTCTTTTTCACTCTCTGCCGTCAGAATTACCCTGGCTCTGCCGCCCTTCTTCAGTACCGCCTTCAAAACAGAGAGGCTATCTTTCATATCGGGAATAGTAGAAATGACAACGCTCGCCCTATCTAAACCAACAAACTCTTGAATGGCCTCTTCGGTGATATCTCCGTAAAAAACCGGCAAGCTATGATCGCGCAGGGCCTTAACAACGTTTGGATCAAAATCTACTGCCACGAAATCCCTGGTGGAGTTGGAGAGAGCCGAGAGGATAGTTCTGCCCATACGGTGAGCTCCCACCAAAATAATGTGGTTGGCTAAGCCCGTTTCCTCGGAAATTTCTTCAACCATACCATGATTTTTTTGGAATAGGCGCAAAAAGGGCCTTAATGATTCGTATAACGTATCGCCGTAATACATCATATAGGCTGAGAGAAACATAGTTGTTATCCCCACCAAGGTCACTAAAGAAACATCATAACTACTTACCTGTCCCAGCCTTTCTCCTAGAGCCATGATAATAAAACTGAATTCTGAAACCTGGGCCAGAGCAACCCCGGCTAGAAAAGAGGTTCTCGCCCTATAGCCCAGCGAGGCCATAATAGCCATAACAACTAACGGCTCCACTATAATAATAAAAAGCGTAAGAGCTATGGCTGGCAAGACAAGGCTAGAAGTTAAACCGACCAGCATGTTAGTCCCCAAACCCACGAAGAAAAGAATTATAAAGAAATCTCTTAGCGGCCTTAACTTAGCCGATATCTGAAAGTTTTCCGATGAACTTGCTAAAGACAAGCCCGCCAGGAATCCTCCAACCTCAACAGAAAGCCCCACCGCTTTTGAACCAGCCAAGGCCGATATACCGAGGGCCCAGGCGACACTGAAGAGAAATAGTAATTCCCTGGACTTAGCCATAGAATCCAATAAGCGGTTTACGTATCTTGAAGAAAAAGCGATAACAGCTATAAAAACCGCCCCTCTAATCAAAGTCTGAATCATATTGGCGGTTAAATTCTGGCCTGTAGTCATACCAGAAAGAAAGAGCAAAATAGCTATAGCTACGACGTCTTGCACCAAAAGAACTCCCAGAACAATTCTTCCATAAAGACTTCTTAAGTCTTTTTTCTCCGAAAGAATCTTCACGACAAGTATAGTTGATGAAAGTGTCAGGGTGATAGAAATATACAGCGATGGCACTAGAGCAAAGCCAAAAAGATAGGTTAAACCTATCCCTAAAGCAAAACTTAATATTATTTGCCCTAGCCCCACTACCAAAGTCGGCATCCCAATCTTCTTTAGCTCTTTGAGATTCATCTCCAGACCCACTATGAAGAGAAGCAGCGCTACCCCGATAGAGGCCAAACTGTTAATAGCCTCTACACTTTCTTGGGCGAAGTAACCTAACGAGCTGATAATAAGACCTGCCACGATAAAACCTATCATGGGGGGCTGTCTCAAAAAATGACAGACGATGCCGATAAGAGCGGCTAATATAAGAGCGATAACTATCTCGGTAAAAAGCATATCACTAATTATAGCTTAAAATTATGCTCCCCAGCAGGCCTGCCTGTTGAAGCCCCGGCGCAGGCGGAGAACCAGCTACCCGACAGTTTATAAATCTTTGAGAACGAAACCAATTCTTTTCATAGCAACAAAGCCATACCCCCACACGATAGGTATCCACATGGGAATACCGCCGAAATCAGGTTTTACAAATGACTGGTAACCGCTAATTTGCGTACCGACAACTTCAACGATCGCGCCAATCAAAATACCATACGCGAAAATAACGAACTCGGTTTTGTCCTTATGGGAATAAATCAGCCCAAGGGTTAGAATAAGATAAATTGTGAAAAGCAAAACATTATTTTGCCCGAACAAGTACGACAAAAATATTCCAAAAAAGATCGGCAGTGTTTCTATGAATACTTTTGATAATCTATTCATTTGGATTAAAAACTTTTCTCCCCAAAATTCTTTACCCTATCTCTGGTGCCCTCGATAGGAATCGAACCTATATCTCAAGCTTCGGAGGCCTGCGTTCTATCCATTGAACTACGGGGGCAAACAAGACGTTTAAATTATTCTTCAAAAACTTCGTCTCTTTCTCTAACCCGGCTCTTAACCTTAACACCGATTTGTTTTCCCTTCTTAGCTGTTTTAACGTCTTTGTGGTCAAACTGCATAGAAGAAATTACTTGTTTGAAGTCTGTAGTAACTCCTTTAAAACGAACCTCTTTGCCCGCCTTAACGTCTTTATTAAATTTAATTATAGCTACTTTAATCCCGCCATAATAGTGGACCACTTTACCGATCTTCTTGGATTTTTTACCTTTAACTGCTTTCTTGCTAACGCCTAACTTGGCAGTTTTAGAGGTAGTGGTTGTTTTTTTCTTTTTCCCGAGCAATGATTTTAAGAATTCCATCTAAAAGGACTTTGGGGTCTTTGGCGAAGACTATTTTATCTTTTACCTCTTCGGCCCGATGCGACTTTTCCATCAAGTTCTTGATTAACTCATCTGTTTCCCAAGAACCCTCCAATATTCCGATGGGTTTGCCATCCTCAAAGGCAATGGTGAATTCATTGATGGTCCCCATTCGCCCCGGGCCGACAATAACGGCGTCAGCCGATCTGGTAAGCAATAAGTTTCTACCCGAGTAACCGAAACCCGTATAAATAATAATATCATGATAATCAACGGGTAATTTATAGATACTTATATGATCTTTCTCGCTGCTCGCCGGAGAAATGCCAACTACTATGCCCCCCTCTTCCTTAGCTCCTTTAGCGGCCCAGGAGGGAAAACCAGTGGTAGCCCCCTCCACTAAGACGCAGTTTCTCCTAGCTATTTCTTTGCCCAATTCCGTGCCCATGGTAAAAGCATCATCTCCAAAATAACTCGTCTCGGCTGCTCCCGAAACGCAAATCTTATATTTAGGTCTGATATCTTCTATAGCCATTTGGTTTAATTATAACATTACTTCTTCTCCAGCCGAAGGCACTTCGGCGAAAATTGCCAGCTTGTCCTCAATCGCTACGGCCAAAGCCCTGCTGGCCTCCGGGTCACCCTGCACCACAAAAACCTTCTTAAGAGTTTCTTTCATCGGCCGGACCCAATCTATAAGCCTCTTTTGGTCGGCGTGAGCAGAATAGCCTGAAATATGAGCTACCTTACATTTTACGGGAACATCTTCTCCCATTATCCTGACTGACTTAGCGCCCTCCAATATCTGTCTCCCCAAAGATCCCGCGGCCTGATAACCAACAAAAAGTATCGTGCTTTTGGGGTCAGGTAGATATTCTCTCTCGTGAAAAATAATCCTGCCGCCCTGAGACATACCCGAACCGGCAATAACTACTTTAGGGGCAGACACATCTTTAATGGCCTTGGATTCCTCCGTGGTCATAGTTAATTTTAAACCGGGGAAATCAAAGAACTTCCCTGAACCAATCATCTTGTGAGCCTCAGAATTAAAATAATTTGAATACTTCTCGTAAACCGCCGTTAGCTTTATAGCTAAGGGGCTATCTACAAAAACCGGGACTCTGGGGATGCGGCCGTTTTCAACGAGTTCATCCATGTGATAAAGCAAAACCTGGATTCTTTCCAAAGCGAAAGCCGGAATCATCAAGGTCCCGCCTGATTTAACAGCGTCTTCAATCACATCCTCCAGTATGTCCTCTCGCTTTTCCAAATCTTCGTGCAGCCTGTCTCCATAAGCCGATTCCACTAAGCAATATGTGGCCGGTATATTCAAAGGTGTCCATTCTTTAATAAGTGGCGGGTTAATGTTGCCCAAGTCACCGGAAAACACTATCGTCTTACTGTCTCCCTCAACCACTATGGAGCTGGACCCAAGAATATGCCCCGAACTTACTAAAGTTACAGAGAGACTTCCCACTTCGACTTTGGCGTTATATTCCAGACTTTTCCATAAAGATATAATTCCATCCACGTCTTTGGCGGTGTAAATAGGCTCTTTCTTTTCTTTTTCCGCTTCTCTGCTTAATATCCCTTCCGAATCAAGAAGAAGCTCTCTCGCAAAATCTTTGGTAGGAGGAGTGGAATAAACCGGTCCGCGGTAGCCCTCTTTGTAAAGCTTGGGCAGACGGCCCGTATGATCAATATGAGCGTGGGTTATAAAAACTCCCTTAATATCTTTTAAGCCATAGGCAAAAGGAGCAAAATTATCTTTATCAGAATTATGTCCGGACTGTATTAGCCCACAATCAATTAAAATCTTATCCCCGCTATCGGACTCCAGAAGATAGTTAGCGCCGGTAACTATTCCGGCTCCGCCAAAGAAAGTAAGTTTCATTACCGAACAGTATACCAATTTTAAAATCTAAAAACACATTCCTTGACAAAAACTATAAAAAGTGTCATCATTGCTTTGGTTGAATTATTATTAGTAATTAATAATCAAAGAGACTTGGATTTCTAAAAATAAATCCATCGATCTTTAAAATAAGGCTTTATGAAAACACCCAACGAACCTCGTTTCCGGGAGCTTGTCCGCCGATGCTTCGCGGCCAAAACAAGCAACTCAATCGGGAAGAATATGCGTCTCGTCGCTGAGATAGAGGAGCTTGTCTCTAAGGACAAACTTGCAGACGCTCTTCTCGGACAAATCTTTGCCATAAAAAACAACGGCGTAGATTTGCGGGGCACTGAAAGAAATGGCTATCCGCTGAATTTCCTTTCCGTGTTGCTCAAGTCGTCCGTCGATTCAAGCCACAGAGAAATGGTAGAGACAATGCTTGAATGGCCGGAGATCTATAACGGTGATGTGGAATTGCAAAATGACTTCATGGATATTTTGCAGGCAACCGGCGAAGACATTTCTGGACACGCAGGAAGAAAATTCCGCGACAGAGCTTCCCAAAACGGGTGAACGAAGGCCGAATACGCAAAAGAGGACCAATGCAGGTCCTCTTTTAATTCTCCGTTACAGCTTTGAAAGCTCTTCTCTAACAATTACTCTGTCGTCCCAGGCAGTTTTGGTTCCTTGAGGCCCCATAATCCAAGGTTCGGCGCCTTTCCCGGTAATGACTACTATATCTCCGTCTTCCGCGGATTTTAAAGCGTCTCTAATAGCCTCCCGCCTGTCTAAAATCTTTTCAAAATTATGCTTCCCTTCAACTTGCTTCAAAATATCCATCGGATTTTCATCATATGGGTCTTCATTAGTCACTATTACTTTCTTACAAAACTCGGCAGCCACATCTCCTAAGACCGGTCTTTTCCATTTGTCCCTGCCCCCGCCAGCGGCGCCAGTAACACAAACCAACCTCTTGCCTTCCAGTTTATAATCTTTATTCAGGGTTTCGTAGACCTTGCGCAGGGCCTGCGGCAAAAAAGCATAATCCACCAAAACTTTAAAGTTCTTACGAGTTTCTACAAATTCCATTCTGCCTGGCAGGGTCTTAACGGCTTCCACGGCCCTTAAAGATATCTCTTCCGGAATATGCTCCCTATTGGCAAAAGAAAGCGCTGAGACGGCATTCATCCGGTTAAATTCTCCTTCCAAATGAATTTTTAAATTAGGATAATCCGATGCCCTGAAAATTACTTTTTCTCTGGCGGGGATTTTATTAAAGAATTCAAAATTCTCGTCGTCTCCGTTTAAAACGTGGACGGGAGAAACCAGAAACAGTTCCGCTTTGGCGGCCCGGTACTTGGCGAACCCGCCATGCGACTCCAAGTGTTCCGGGGAAAGGTTGGTAAGAATGGCGGCGTAGAAATTTATAAACTTGTGCCTGTACTGCCTAATGCCTTCCGAGGTAACTTCTAGAAAAACATATTGAACCCCAGCCCGCCTAGCTTCGGAGAGAAACCTCTGGATTTTAAAGCGGCCTGGCATAGTCATCTTAAGCATATTGGGCTCTTCTTTGTTCAAGACCCTGAAGCGCAATCCGGACAAAGACGCTGTTTTATACCCGGCCCTTTCAAATATTTCGTGTAAAAACTCCACCGTGGTTGTTTTCCCGCTCGTGCCGGTCACACCGATAACCTTCATCCCTCTGGATGGAAAGCCGTAAACCAGCGAACCCATCAAAGCCAAATACCAATGATATATTGGGGACAGCGTTCTAAAAATTCCTTTTGGTATAAATCTTCTTATTTGTATCAGGGCCCTATCCATTACGTTAGCCTTTCATTTTTTGCAGAGCTTCTTTAAGTCTGGCATCAACCCCCTTAAGTTTCGGGTCAATTTTATCCATGCCCGCTTTAGCTTGCTTAGCCGAATAACCGAGGCTCAGAAGCGCTTCGTAAACATCTTCGTCGGATTCCATCAGCCTCACCGTCTCTTCCCCGGTCCCCCCCTCCACAAAAACTTTATCTTTAAGTTCCATAACAACTCTCGCGGCCGTCTTCCTGCCTATACCAGACGATCTCTGTAATAAATCGCTTTCGCCTCTCGCTATGGCAGCCACCAAATTATCTACCGGAGCCACGCTCAGTATCCCAAGCGCTGTTTTCGGTCCCACTCCGGAAATGGAAACCAGGGCTTTAAAAAAATTGAGTTCCTTTTCTTCCAAGAATCCGTAAAGGCTCATAACGTCCTCTCTCACGTGGAAGTAAGTCAAAAGTTTAACTTCTTCCCCGAGACCAGGCAATTTCTTGATAGCGGGTATCGGAACGAATATTTTATAACCTATTCCACCAGCCTCCACTACTACATAGTTAACCTTTTTACTTTCCAGCTTACCTGAAACAAAATAAATCATATTCATTAATTATAGCTTTTTTATGGCTGTTTAATAATGACATCTGCTAACTAGTGAATAATGAGTTAAGAAGGATGTCAGATGTCGGTTGTTATTGCTGGGGTTGACTTTTGAACTCACTAATTTAAGATTTGAGGCATGATCTCAAAAGAAAATCTAAAAGAGCTGGAGTCTCTGTTAAAAGAAGAGAAAAAAAGACTGGAAAAAGAAATAAAAGGGGTGGGTAGCGCCGATTTAGGCGACGACACCGACCACTTAGAAGAAGAAGCTGACGAAAGTGAACAGGTAGCCATTAATGAAGGTATAACTGTTTCACTAAAAGATAGCCTGAAAGATATTAGTCTCGCCTTGGATAAAATGGGAGCCGGAGCTTATGGGGTATGCGAAGAATGCGGCAGCGAAATCTCGCTTGAACTTTTAAAAGCCGATCCAGAATCCCGCCTGTGCCAAAGCTGTAAACTTAAAGAAGCAAAAGAAGAGGAATAAAATTACCCATGCATCTCGCCAAAGTTTATTCGGCTGAACTCGAGGGCATTAAGGGGAAACTTATTGAAGTGGAGGTCGACTTAAACGTCGGCCTTCATAGTTTTAATATTGTGGGGTTAGCCGACAAAGCCCTTTCGGAAGCTAAAGAAAGAGTTGGTTCCGCTATTAAAAACACAGGGCTTAAACCCCCGACTAAAGAAAACAGGAAAATAACCGTTAATCTGGCTCCAGCCGATGTTAAAAAAACTGGCTCGCAGTATGACTTAGCTATTGCCGTGGGTTATCTCTTGGCTACCGAACAAATTAAAGGGCAGCCCGGTAAAAGCCTTTTCTTGGGAGAACTGGCTTTAAACGGCGATCTCCGCCCTATAGCCGGAGCCCTTAACTTTGCCATTCTGGCTAAGAAAGCAGATATCACCGAAATATTCCTCCCAGCCAGTAACGCTGGCGAAGCCAGTCTCGTTAAAGGAATTTCCGTTTTCCCCCTTAACAATTTAGCCGACCTGATAAATCACTTGGAAAATTTAAAACCGGTTGTTTCCTTCCCCAGGCAGGATTTTGTGCCGGAGGAAATTCTATCAGAAGTAGATATAGAAGACGTGAGAGGGCAAGAATCCGCTAAGCGGGCTCTAATGGTGGCAGCGGCAGGCGGACACAACATACTAATGAGCGGCCCGCCAGGATCAGGCAAGACAATGCTCGCCAGAGCTTTTAACTCTATCTTGCCGCCGCTGTCTTTAGAGGAATCTATTGAAGCTTCGGAAATTTGGAGCGCAGCCGGATTACTCGCCGGCTCTCATCTTAAAAGCAGACCCTTCCGCATGCCTCATCAGACCGCTTCGCCTGTAGCTGTGATTGGCGGCGGGCAAAACCCCAGACCAGGGGAAATAAGTCTGGCTCA
>DASRUQ010000031.1:0-9999 GCA_035655355.1 Minisyncoccota bacterium | reverse complement strand
AATATTCCAACTCAAACTTAGCGGCTGTGAAGATGTGAGGGCCTGTGGGTTAAAACCTCCGTCGATCAAAGTGGAATCAACACCAAAAGACGAAACTCTGCCGGGTACCTCGTTAATAATTAAACCAACGCTTATATCTCCGAACCAACCGTTGAAAACATTTCCCGGAGTTATAAAGCCTGTAGTGTTAGGTGATGGATAAGAAGCAGCCGAGACAGAATAGGGGCTAGCAAAGCCCAGAATAAGAGAAATTCCAAGAGTGATAGAAAGTATTTTATTCTTTCTCATTTGTAAAAATTATAACATACTACGGCTGTGGAATAACCAGGAACTGAAAAGCAGCCCTGGGTAGAGCTGCTTTTTATTTAGGAGTACACAACAAACGTTGCGGGTACAATCTTGAGCCATTTGAGAATTCTTATACCGCCCATGGCTGCAAAGAAAACCAACGCGCCGTAAGCCGCTATTGCTTCCAGTACGGAACCTGGTACGAAGACGAAGTTCAGAAGAAACAGAGCGATGATTGTTCCTAATAATACTCCTCCCCAGCCAATCCTGATCCCCGAAGGAATCATAACTTTGGTGGCCATCTCCAGGCCTCCGATTATGGCGAGCACTCCTATAATAACAATTTGGACATGTGAAATATCCATAAATTTTAATGAACGCCGGTAGCCCTATTAAGCAACCAAGCGTTATACGATTAAGCTGCCTAATAATGCGACCTCAGGATGATTAAATCACAAATTCACTGAAAAGTCAAATTAATGAATTAAAAGACCAAATTACTCGAGCCGCTTTCGCCATGTAAATAAAAAATTAAGACGTCCTTCTCTTAAGAAGGGCTTCGTACTCTCTAACCAACTTTGCTTTATCCACCTCATCCATTACGAGTATAAATTGTTCTTTGGCTGAAAAGTTTCTTGAATCTGTAATAGAATCATTACCTCCAGAGAAGGCAATGCCTACCTCATCAGCCAACTGTCTGATTTCTTCAAGAGATAAGTCCTCAAGGTTTTTCCGAAACTCTTTCCACTCTTCTGGTCGCCACTGGTTTTCCATAATAACTATATTTTACAACGCTTGTTTAATTTTAAATAGGGCGTTTAAAAACGCCCTATTTAATTACCTACTTTGGGAGGAGCACCGACTTCTTTAACCGTAATGTTAATGCTCCTTAACAACATTGACCATCACATCTTCCGCCTTATCTGCGGGGGTATGATCGGTTTTCTCGACATCAGGAGAATCAGATTTTTGCCGATAGGAATCAATATGCCTGTTGTCTGGAGGGCCGTGCTCCTTACTAAAGGTAAGGTGAGAACTCTTAGCCATGGCAATAAGCCGACCACTCGTCCCAAAATTTGAGACTTCGCAGGCAACTTGGTTAATTTTTAATAACTTCGACCTTATATTAGGCCCTTAACACATAGATAACCAAGGCGCTCGCTACGTCTCAAATCATTACTTGTTAAGGAACACTAATAATTTTTATATAACCATCCTTTTTAAGGATTATCAAGTAATGAAAAGCAGCCCTAAGTAGAGCTGCTTTTTCTCACAGCCTTACTATCACATGAGCCGTTATCGACTTGATGTCGATTGGCCCGAAGACTCTGGAGTCCAAACTGTTTCCCCTATTATCCCCAAGAACGAGATATTCGTTAGAGGTGAGATTGTAGACGGGGCGGCACAAGAAGTCGCCGGCCCAAGAGTAACGAAGATAAGACTCGCCTAACTTCATTCCCTCCGGATAGAAGCTATTGAAGACAGTTATAACACTGCCTTGAATAGAAACTCTTTCCCCTGGTAAACCTACAATCCTCTTCACGAACATTCTGTCGTCGATGGGAGATTTGAGTACCACTATTTCTCCGCGAACCGGTTGCCTGAACCAATAACTCACGTAATCTTGAAAATAGTAGCCGTCAGTTATGTTAGGTTGCATACTTGGACCGTGGACACGTCCAACGGAAAGTATAAAAACAGCTATAAGGAATCCAGCGCCGATGATAGCGACCGGAATAAACTTTTTCATATGTTAATGAGCGAAAGCCGCGGTAACAGCTCTCTAACTAATAAGCTGATAAGTTACGACCTTGAAATAGAAATACAATAAAAATTAATCTGTGTCAAACTGAAAAGCAGCCCTGGGTAGAGCTGCTTTTTATTTAGCTGACATCTTCTTGGACGCTAGCCGACTGCGTTCCATAGAAATAGCCATGACAGGTAATGCTCATAGATTGAGCTACGGGATCATTTGCGGAAGCAACGGGAGTCCACTGGGGGCCGAACCATCGCGAGGGGGCAATAACTTTATTACCCTGTTCATCGTAGCAGTTAGCTCCAACGGGACCGTTCAAGATCTCCCTGTAAACAATGCCGTTTTCAGTCTTGAAAGCAACCTGTGTGACCGGTCCGTAGCGGGCAAGCACGAAGACAATGGCAACTAGGAAGACCAAACCCCAAAAGGTCAGGTATTCTCTAAGAGTCACAGTTATCATAAGTATTGACTAAGGCGCTATACCTTATGTAGTACGGCGTCCAAGCCTGATTAAGACTTATAATCTCGACCACTCTACCGGTTTAATTATGTTAAGGAACCAGTGAGTAAAACGAATATGCAATATTTAGGGTCAAAAGTCAATTAAAAACAACCCGTTATTAGCGAGTTGTTTTTAGCCGAAATAGGCTACGAAGAAACGGACTTAATTAGTGATAAAACTCTGCGAATTTTAGGATGAGAGTAACCGACACCGAAAAGGCGATGATTATTGCTCCTGTCACTAAAAGCGCAGCAGTCATCCATCCTACCGAAGTAGAAAGAATATGACCGATTGGCTTTCTCACCAGAAACCCGCGGTTGGTTCTGTACCAAGCGTGGTTCCTCCCGGGAGTAACCCTGACGAGCTGCCCAACCTTAAAAGGGTTGAAGATCATATAATGTATATTCCGCTCTCCTAGTCCCGATGTTGAGACTGGGTCGGGAGCGAAATTATTAGTGATTGATAATGACCAATAATGTCGTTCCCTCTCCGTTGCCTCTCGGGAAAACGGTTGTTAAAGGAACTTGAACATATAACCACAAATTATTCATTTTGTCAATTAAAAACAACCCGCGTTGGCGAGTTGTTTCCAGGCTTAGAAAGCCGACCGGGAAGCTAGAGCCCTGATCTCAGTGTAAGGTAATGCCGAAACAGTGACTGACTTGGAGACAACGCCTCCATGTCCGATTAACGGCTGACAACTAATAGAGTATGTCTCCGTAACCGAACCATTGACAGTTGACTTCACTGAACCAGAATCGTAGACAGGTCCACGAGTAAAGTTAGAAATACAGTCTGCTCCCGAAGGAACAGTGTAATCCACTTGGTACTGGGCAGGATAATGAACTGCAACTAGGTCACTAGTGTTCGCAATAACACCAGCTGAGCCGAGTATACGAACATTCAAATGAATGTCGTCGCTCGAAACTTTGGCAGAAGCCGCAATGCCTGACAATACAGAGAATGTCAGAAAAACTACGGCAACTATCATCAGGACAACAGCGAGCCACAGACTTACTATGGTTTTAGTCATAGCTTTTTGCGTTTCGCTCTCCCCCGTCCCGATATTGAGATGGAGAAAAACGAAACATATTAAGGCGAATAATAACTCGACCCCAATAATTTCGTTCCCTCCGCGTCTCTTTCGGGACAAACGGTATTAAGGAACTTGGCTCTATATAATCACAAATTAGCTAAAAAGTCAAGCTAAAGCTGGTGTTTCTGCTTTAATGCAAAAGCGACCTCATCTGAGGTCGCTTTTTTAGGCTTTTTGAAACGCTAGGGCAGGAATAGGGTTCCGCATAGGAACTCTCTCCAGCCTTTCTGCCAGAAAACCAACCTTTTCCCACATCTCTATGGTTTGCGCCGTAGCAATGAAGGTATCAATGCCTGCCGTGAGGAGGTCATCGTGTTGTATTTTGGCATGAGCGTTCATACCCTGCTTGATCTCTATATACTGTAGGCTTTCTCTTAAGCACATTTTAGCACGAACCGGATAGTGCAGAACAAAGTCTACTTCTCTGGTTCTTCTTCCATTTCTTACGAGATAATCTACTCCGTAATCGAATGGAATCCCTTCTCTTTCGAAAAGGGCGGCAGCACGTCTTTCTAGCTCGTTGACGTACTTTTTACAATTACTCATAAAGATGAGGGCAGGGAGCATCGGAAAGACACTCACCTGCCTATAATTAGACTAGTAAGTGACGACCGACGCAGGCCTCAAGTGAACTTATTTTAAAGAGCCTGGTCTTAAATATATTCTAAACAAGTTTTTATAAAAATAAAACCCCTTCGGGATAGAAATCCACCTGCCAGAGATGATATTAAAGGAACCCTCAAAAAGATTCCAAGTTCGCCTGCCTGCGCAGGTAGGCCTTTCCCGTTCGATTCCCAGCGTATTCCAAAACCAAAACAAAAAGACCCAATAATGGGTCTTTTCATTCTGGTCGGGGTGCCGGGAATCGAACCCGGTCTTTACGAACCCGAATCGCACGTACTGCCGGTATACTACACCCCGCCTTCACTAAAGCCCTGCCTGCGCAGGCAGGTTCTGCGGACAAGCCCGCTCCAACTTTAGATTACTTCACATAGTATTTCTTTTTCATCTCATCTTCAATGCCGGACTCAAATTCCTCTTTTTTCTCTTTAGCCTTCTCTGAAATCTCTTTAAGTTCTTTGTCCGATAAATTATTTAATTCCCAGATTCTCTCTTCCAGAAACTTTTTAGTGTTCTTGGCGGGGTCGTCTAAGACTTCCTCTAAAAGAGCGCCGAGTATCCAGCCTATCTTAGGGGTCGGCTCCATCTTGAGGACAGCCATAATATCGGTTCCGTTAACTTTAAGCATCTTAGGGCTCACGGGGTCGGACTTAACTTTTTCTATCATGAACTGTAAATGTCTCGCTTTATAAGGAACTGCTTTAGGCACGCCTGAACCAATCCTGTCGGCTTCCCTTACTTTAAAGAGGTCGTCTATGTTTTCTGGGCCGACTCTGGCTATAAAACGCCTCACTCCGGCTTCGGTCACTTCTCCTACGTTGTAGTAAAAGAGGTGATGCCGTACTAAATGAGTCACTTTCTCGGAAATTTCTTTGGAGAACCTAAGACGCTCCATTATTTTTCTGGTCATCCTGCCTCCCACTACTTCGTGGCCGTGGAAGCTAGAGTCTGGCCCGTCTCCGACTTTAGTTTTTGGTTTACCTACGTCGTGCAGTAATGATGCCAGGCGAACTTCAAAGGAATACCCCTTACCGGCCGAATAATCCAAAGCTCTTAAGTTGTGGTCCCAAACAGTATAGATATGGTGCTTATTCTGGCCGACAGCTATTCCCTCGCGAAGTTCTGGAACTATGTTTTTCAGGAGTCCCAGCTGCTCCAGCATCACTACCCCCCAAGCGGCGCCGTTGCCAGGAGCCATTATTATTTTCACAAACTCATCTCTGATTCTTTCCTGGGCAATATGTTCCAATAGGTCAGCTGAGTTTTTTATAGCCTCCGTAGTTTTAGGCTCTATCTGGAAACCAAGCTCGGCGGCGAATCTCACGGCCCTCATTAACCTAAGAGCATCCTCTCTAAATCTCTCCTCGGGCGAACCCACGGCCCGTATTAATTCAGCTTTCAAGTCGGCTTGGCCATCGTATGGGTCAACAGTATTTCCAGGTTCGTCAATATCCTGCGCCATGGCATTAACAGTAAAATCACGGCGGCCCAGATCGTCTTCCACATTTTTAGCGAATTTAATTTCCAAGGGGTGGCGGAAATCTTCGTACTTCCCCTCTTCCCTAAAAGTGGTGACTTCAACTATGGCTAGTTTTTTATCAACGCTGTTTGTTTTTATCCCGACCGTGCCAAAATTATTTTCGTAAACCGAATCGGGGAAAATCTTTTGTATCTCTTCTGGTAAGGCATTTGTCGTCACATCCCAATCTTTCGGCTCACGCTTAAGCAGGATGTCTCTGACACACCCTCCGACCAAATACGCCTTAAATCCGGCTCCTTGGAGAGCTTGGGCAACCACCAAAACTTCTTTTGGAATGCTGTAGTTAATTCTTGATTGCACTTTAATTAAGTATAGCTTAGATTAACTTATGCGACCCGAGAATGCCCTTGTGGTGAAATGGATATCACGGCTGGCTTCGAACCAGCTATTGGGGGTTCGAATCCCTCCGGGGGCACACATTCCCTATTTAATCTTAGACTCCTTAAAAGGAGTTATTTTGTACCCGGGGTGGGATTCGAACCCACAAGCCTTTAGGGCAAGGGATTTTAAGTCCCTCGCGTATACCGTTCCGCCACCCGGGCATATGTTAAATTTAAAATTTAAATATCAAAATGTAAAATGATAACGTAAACTTTAGAAATTAAATCGTTATTTGTTATTTTGATTTTTACACTTTGATTTTTCAATTTACCTTGAGGCCATGGCGGGAATTGCACCCGCGAATAGCGGTTTTGCAGACCGCCGTGTTAGCTACTTCACCACATGGCCACTGCCTACTATACTAATATCTTTTTGACTCTATTATCAATTCTTTCTGGTCTTAAAGTGAAGTATTTACAGAAAATATCAAACTTTCTTTTTAAGAACACTTGATTGGTATTCTTATATAGGAACTTAAATATTTCAACGCTATCTCCAGTTGTTAATCTAAGTTGGAATGAACGGTGACTATTGTAAACCTTACTTTGTTTTAAACCTATTTTCTCTTTCAATTTGATTAATAAATCTTCAAGGAATTTTTTACTGCCACTCGTAAAGATAACTGATAAACTTCTTAAGATTGTTTTTTGCCGTTTTCCTTTTGAGCGGTAGAGATAAACACAACCATCGCCATCAAAATAGCCTCTAACAAAATCAGCTAAGAATTTATCGGGTATTTTAGGCATTCGTACAGTGGAAGACTTATTAGGATAAAGTCCGAGATTTATAAGTGATTCATATATATCAGCATCACCGATTTTTAAAATATATTTCGTTCTGTTATTCCCAGAAGGACTTATTCTCTTTATCTTGTGTTCTGCATCAAGCCAAGTCTTTATACTATTCACTAACCAAAAATCAATATTGGTCACTGATACATATTTCCCCCTTGAAAGGCGATCGTTAAGTAGATTCCCGTCTGCATAGATGAAACCGAGCGTATAGGCCATGCGCTGATTCCAATTTCTGAAAAAATTTGAATTCACAAAATACTTAAACCCCATCGAGTAGTAATGTTATATACTGCAATAGTAGCAAAATATAAATAACTACGCAATAAGATTACTAAATAGACTCCTCCCCATTTTCTACTTCCAGTAACTTTTCAATCTTAGCGGCTTTCTCTAAACCCGGGTCGTAAACAAATTCTATACGGGGCATGGGTTTCAAATTCAAACTGTAGTTTAAAAGGTGTTGTAAACTCCCCTGCTCTTTTTTTAAAAGTTCCATCACTTCTTTTATTTTATCTCCGGGGATAATACTTACTCCTACTTCCCCGTTCAATAAATCGGAGGAAACTCTAACATAACTGATAGTAGCCAGAGTGCCGACGGGAATATCTATCTCCCTCAGAATAATCTGTGATAGCTTTTCCTGTATTAAGCTCTCCATACGGAGAGATCTGTGATTCATTTATAGCGCTTTAATTCTATCACCGGTCCTGACCCTTGTCTCGGAATCAAGCAATAACCCCCCTTCAGTGCCTTCAAGAATGCTCGTCACGTCTTTTTTGCCGGCCTGAACGTTAACGATCCTGCCTTGTCCTTCAACGCTGTCATTCCTGACTATATTCACTTCACAGCCGTTTTTGATTTCCCCCGCTTTAACAATTCCGCCGATAATCTGCTTCTTGCCTTCGTTGCCGAAGACTCTCAAAATCTCAAGTTCGCCCACGTAAACCGGACCGTCTTTTTCTTTTTTATATTTATCTATTTCCTCAACGAGCTTATAGATGACGTCGTTAGAAAAAATCTGAACACCCTGGGCTTTAGCCAAGCCTTCGGCGGCTTTGTTGGTTTTAACCCTGAAACTCACAATAATACTGCCGGAGGAAGCGGCTGATTTAACATCGCCGTCAGTCACATCCCCGACTGACATACCCTTCAAAGTAACTAAATGACTCAGAACCTGACTCAATACCTCCAAGGAACCTGAAGTGTCAGATTTCAAAATAGCCTTTACTTTGCCCAATTCCTCCGGAACCTCTTCAACTTTTTCTTTTTCTTCCGTTTTCTGGATTTCATCAATCCCGGCTCCGGTAAAGAACTCTTCGCCCACTAAAGGAATTGACTCAAATCCCAGCATAGAAGCGGGAGCGGAGGGAACAAGACTCTTCGTTCTTTCACCCAGAAAATTATCCAGCGTTTTTATCTTGCCTCTGGCTGAGGGAGTAGCTATTTCATCTCCTTCTTTCAAGGTGCCGTTTTTCAAAATCAAATAAGCCACAACCCCCTTCTTCATATCTTTTAAAGATTCCAGCACGAAACCAGTGGCTGGGGCCTCCGGGTCGTATTGCAAGTCTAAAACTTCGCCCATCAAAAGGATGAGATCTAGGAGTTCATTAACGCCTTGACCGTCTTTGGAGGAAACCGCCTGCCAGCTAGTGTCTCCGCCGTGGCCCTCCAAAAAAATACCATTAGTCATTAGATCGGCTTTGACTTTTTCCAGATTAAAACCAGGTTTGTCGGCTTTAGTGATGGCAACCAAAAACGGAGTTTCTGTCGCTTTTAAAATATCCAGAGCTTCTGTCGTCTGCGGCTTGAAACCATCATCTCCAGCCACCACCAAGATAGCAATGTCCGCAACTTTAGCGCCACGTTCTCTCATATTAGAAAAGGCTTCGTGGCCAGGAGTGTCTATAAGAGTGATTTTTTTGCCGTTATGTTCGATTTCATAACCACCGGTAGATTGAGTAATACCCCCAGCTTCTTTGGAAACCACGTTGGTTTTTCTGATGTAATCCAAAAGAGAAGTTTTCCCATGGTCAACGTGGCCCACCACTACTACTATTGGGGGACGCGAAACCGACTTATTGTTAACCTTGGAGTCCATAATGACGGCACTCTAGCAAAAAAATGGCCTTAAAACAAGCTTTTATTCCTATAAGATTAAGATAATAAAACGCGAAAGCCTCCGGTGTTATACGGAGGCTAAACAAGAGAAAAATATCTCTTAAAAATTGGTAATGAGAAACTGTGTGGAACAGGCTTAGAGCGGTCGGTAGCAAATCCGACGTGTGGCTTAAAACGGTAGGGCGTAGACGCCATATCGACATGGCTATCTTACTGAAGCGTGAAACCCGCTTGGTTCACTCAAAATCAGTCGTACGACCTTTTCAGGTTAGTGCCAGTCCGTTAGCAGACGGACATTTTACCCTTATCACGCTCTCAGACAGGCTGCGTCTCTGTCACGCCTAAGCCTACTCCGCAAAGTTTCCCAAAACTGTAGAATTAAAGAACTTGTGGATATTACCAAGCACAGGCACTGGGGTCAAGAAGACCCTATTAAATTGCCCAAATCCATGGATTATTATAAACTAGCGAAGTTAAAAGGAGGCGTGGCTGAGCGGTCGAAAGCAGCGCACTGCTAATGCGTTAGGGGCCAAAAGCTCCTCAAAGGTTCGAATCCTTTCGCCTCCGCAAATGCAAAAATTGACGGTTTTATGCCGTCTATTTTTGTTTTATACTTAAAGAGATAATTTTAAAATATAGAATTGGGTTGAAACTATGAGAAATATAAAATTTACAAATCTTGCGGTATTCATAATCTTTTTTGGGATTGCTCTAATTGAAGCTTTTCAAAAACAGAATTGGCTGGAGGCAATACTTTTTTTCTCCTTGGGAATTATTTCTCTTTGGGCGGATATCCGAAAAACTTAGATAAGAATTATGAATCAATACATCCGGCAAGCTCAGTATAAAAAGGGATTTTCACAATTTATCTTAATAATTATTGTGGGGGTAGCGGTTATCATG
>DASRUQ010000030.1:0-2493 GCA_035655355.1 Minisyncoccota bacterium | reverse complement strand
TAAAACTACCTTAGGATCCCCCTCTACCGAAAGTTTGTTTTCCTTAATGTTAATAGAAAGCCCCGGAACCTTCATGGCTTCATCCCAGGCCACCGCGCCTATGATGCTTGCTTGCCGCTGGATAATCTCCGAGACTAAGTTGTTGATTGCCTCCCCCGCTCGCGGGGCAAACATTGTGAGCTCAGACCTGACGCGAGAGCTTATGCCTTGAATATCAAGAGCGTTAACACCTACGGTAATTAAAAATAGGTTAGTCATAAACAAAACATCTACCCAATTTCCTGTATAATACGTTTCCTGTGTTGTCGTATAAGAAAAGATAGCGTCTGCAAAATATGCCGCAAGAAAACCGATAAATAACATATTAATTGCTGACTTGAATCTACCGCCGAAAATTTTATAGGATAAGCCGTAGATTAAGCCAATGGCGGTAATCAGTATGGCATCTCCAAGTGGATAGAATATATTTAGAAATATCTCAATAGGGCTAGAACCTTCAAAGCCAAGATCCCCTCCTTGAACGATTGATATAAAAATGAAGTAAGTTAAAGCTATACCGATTAGAGGAGCGAGTATAAGAGCAATTTTCCCCCGCGTGGTCCGTAATTTGTACCCAGCCCCTATTCCGCTTCCAAGATTGACTAATCCTATGGCCCAAAACGGATAGCTTAGAAGATAAAAAGCGTCAGCCAGAGACGGATAAGGCACATCAACAAAAAGTACAAAGTTGTAATAACTCCAGATTAGGGTTGCCACGCCATAAGCGATTACGCCGGCAGAAAGAAAAAATATCGCTCGTCCTAGAGATGAAGATAGGAAACCCCATTTTCTTGAGAGTAGAACGCCGGATATTCCGCCGAATAGAGGATATATTGTAGAGGTAAAAACTGTCCAGATGTAATTACTATTCGTATTGACTTGGCCCGTGGTGTAAACCCACAGCCACCAAACAAGACCTAGAACATAGCCGAATACTAAAATCTGGACCGCGCGTTGTTTAAGAAGTGATAACATAAAGATTTTTAAATACCATTACCATCTTGCCTTATTATTTCAACATATCTGGGATCTGATCTGAAGGAACTTGGGAAATAACTGGCCTGACAGCTTCACGGCATGCCTCCACAGATGCTCTGCCGAAGAGTTTTTCGTATTGAGCTACCAGCCTCCCGAGCACTTCTCGTGAATCGCCTTCCACGTAAACTTCGTTTCTGCTTACGTCAATGCTTAATCCATCAACCTCCTGGGCTTCTTCCCACGCCATCGGGCCCATAATTGAAAGTTGCCCTTCCACTATCAAACCGGCCATTTTACTCACCTGACCTCTATTTTGAACGCCACTTCTTAAAGAAACTGAGCGAGAATCTAAAAGCGCGAGGCCCAGCGTAGTGACGTATGTAGCGGTTGCGAACAAAGCATCGGTGAAATCTCCATTGTAGTAGGTCCCAAGGGAAGTAGTGTAAGAAAAAGTGAAGTCGGCCAGATAACCAAGAAGAAACGATGCTAAGGTTACTTGAATTGCAAAACGATATTTACCTCCGAAATATTTATATGACAACGCGTAGATAAGAATCACTACGGCTAAGATTAGGGCATCGCCAACCGGATAGACAAGAGCAAAAAAGAACTCCACAAATCCTTCTCCAAGATCTATAACGCCGCCTTGGGCAACTGTTATTAAAAAGTAATACGACACCGCGATGGCTATAACTGGCACGACTAAAAGAATTACCTTGCCTGAAACTTTTCTTAACCCGTAGATAGCGCCGGTAGCCGTTGCAAGAAATATTCCGCCCAAAGCCCAAAACGGATTGACCAGAATATAGGCGGCATCAGCCCACGAAGGATAAGGGAGTTCAACATTCAAAACAAAATTATAATACATCCAAATCATATCTCCCAAGCTCCACGCCAGTGAGCTGAAAGAAATAAAAATAACCGCCTTCCCGATATTACTGTGCCAGCCGCCCCAATGGCGGGCAACGAAAAAAAGTCCATATAGCCCCCCCAATAAAGTAACTATAGTGTAAAAACCTGTCAGGAAGTTTTCTGTGCTTTCGGTTTCGGAGCCAAGGTACAGCTTTAACATCCAGCTTATAAAGAAAAGATAAATAACCGTGACTGTTGCAATAAAAACTTGCTGGAAAGTTATTCTGCCTAAAGCCATGTGTTGTTTTAAAAGTGATAACATAAAGATCTTGAAATATCGTCGCTATTTTACCTTATTATTTTAGCACACCTGAGAATTAATTTACAGAATTTTATGTGCACTATAACTATACTGCCAATTATTATAGCCTGATTAAGGCTAAAAGTCACTAAACAGGCAGCTCTACTACAAACCTGGCTCCTTGGCCTCTGCCTCCTGACTCGGCATAGATTTTGCCTTGGTGGGCTTGGATGATGTTTTTGGTGACAGCTAGACCTATGCCTCGACCTGTCGTGTAGAGTTTTTCGGCTTCTTTGCCTCTTTGGAAGTATTGAGTGAAGAGT
>DASRUQ010000029.1:0-6091 GCA_035655355.1 Minisyncoccota bacterium | reverse complement strand
TTTGGCGACGAGTCCTGCGCGCCATCTTCGGTCGTGAAACGTCCTATAAATAGACTTGGAAAGCCGGTGATAGTTGTGATGGGCGCCGGGGATGTTGTAAATATAACGCCAAGCTTGTTAGAATAAGCCTCAAAATGGATTACTTTAAAGATGTTGACGACTTCAAAGCTAAAACCGGCTATATCATAGACGATGTTTGGTATCCCAGAGTGACCAGTATCGTGAATATTAAGTCCAAGCCAGCTCTTTATATGTATTACGGCGGTTTGGCGAGCTACGGCCAGGGTGAAGAGATAAAAAGAATATCGGCTGAAGAAGGAACGTTGGTTCACGAGACAGCCGAGAAGATAATAGTCGGAGAAAATCCGGTAGTTGATCCGTCTATCGCTCCCGCCATCAAAGCTTTTAAAGAATTCTTGGGGAAAACTAAAGTTCATGTAATCCCGGAGTGGGTGGAGAAAAGAATTGTGCACTTTGGAGAAAGATACGCCGGAACAATAGACGCCCTGGCTATAATAGACGGCAAATTTGGAGTTTTGGATATTAAAACTTCCCAGGCTATTTACAGGGATTATAACCTGCAGACTTCGGCTTACTTTGCCTCCCTGCAGGACATACACCGCGACTTGCAGACGAGGTGGATTTTAAGAATAGACCAGCAGCAAACTTGTATGTTGTGCGGAGCGAGCCGCAGGACCAAAGGAGGCAGAGAGAAAATTAAACGACCCGCCAGGAGCAATGGAACTCCATTCTGTCACGATGGTATGCACGAGTGGGCCGAGATGAAAGGTATTGTGGAAATTCAGGAGTTCCCCTACTGGCAGGATGATTTCCATGCTTTCCTGGGGGCCAAAAGGCTTTGGGAATGGGAGAATGCAGATTGGCTTAGGAAAGCCGGCTATAACTAAGTGTCGCTCGTAATCCCCTGTTGGGTTAGTTGGAACTATTCTTTTCTATAATGATTGGAGTCGGAGTCCAGTCCCGGCCGGCCAAATAGCCCACTCCAAAGGCCAATAGAACCATAAAGAAAACCACTGCTCCCAGCTGAGCTTCGGGACGTTTAAACCACTCTCTTAGGTTTGACACATAAGGGGTAAACATATATAAATAAGCATATAACAAATTGGGCCAACAGGCCTAATTAAATTAATACAAACTAAGATATGGCACATACTAAATCGGGCGGCTCTACTAAACTAGGCAGAGAGTCGGCCTCGAAAAGACTAGGAGTTAAACTCCAGGACGGACAGATAGTCTTCCCTGGCCAGATTATAATTCGCCAAAGAGGCAGTAAATACCTAGCTGGTACTAATGTTAAGGTAGCCGGTGACGACACTCTCTACTCCATGAAGGAGGGTAAAGTTAAGTTCACCTCCAAAAAGAAAATAAGATTTGACGGTAACGCCCGTTACGTCGCGGTTGTCTCGGTGGTAGCCAAAGCCCAGTAATCTGATTTAGAAACAAGAATGAAACACCGCCTATATCTGGGCGGTGTTTTTTATTCTTTCTTTTCTATTCTTTTTCTAAGCGGATTTTTATTTTGCCTTTTACTTCGCTGCCTAAAGAAATTTCTATTTCTTTTTCTCCCAGTGCCTTAACCGGCTGTAACAGATGAACTTCTATCATCACTTCGGGTTCCAATTCTGAGAGCTTTAGTTCAATATCTTTCTTGCCGATAGAGCCGAAAACTTTATCCCCCTCCCCTACTTTGACTTTGAATGCCAGAGGATTTTCTCGGAGAGTGCCTTGGATTTTGGTTAGCTTTAATCTTAGAGCTTCAACGTGTTTCTCCAGATTTTGCTTCTCGCTTTTCATCTCATTCAAAGCTTCTTCGGTCGCGGCCTTGGCTAAATGCCTAGGGATCAAAAAGTTTCTGGCGTAGCCGTTGGGGATTTCTTTAATATCCCCTTTTCTGCCCACGCCTCTAGTGTCCTTAAGAATAATTACTTTCATTGCCCTAATTGCTTATTAACCAGTTCCAAGGCCTTATCAAGCTGAGGGTCTTTGCCTGAGCTGGTATCGCTTTCGGTTAGCTCAACCGTCACGTCCGGAATTAGGCCAACTTTATCTATAGCCGAATCGTCGGGCAGGAGCCATTTGGCTATGGTAACTTTAAGGGCAGAGTCGTCTTTAAGTGTCTGGAGTTCCTGGACACTGCCTTTGCCGAAGCTTTTTTCTCCCACGAGCTGGATTTTTCTGTCCACTCTGAGGGCGCCGGCCAGAATTTCCGCGGCGGAGGCCGAACCGCTGTTGATAAGGACTACTAACGGCAGATCTTTTAAGGCTTCGTTGCCGCTGGCCTTAAAGACATCAACTTTACCATCGGCATATTTTTCTTTAACTACTACATCTCCTCTGGGGATAAACCAGCCAGCCAGATTTACGGCTACATCCAGGTAACCGCCGGGGTTATTTCTCATATCCAAAACCATGCCTTTGGCTTGTTTATCCAGCAAGACATCTTTCATAGCGTTATAGAAGACTTTTTCAGTATTGGCGTCAAAGTTGTAGAGCTGAACGTAAGCAATGTTCCCTTTCATCTCGTAATCAACCGTCGGAATGTTGATACTGGCTCTCGTGATTGTAAAATCTTTTGACTTAGTCCAGTCTTTCCTGAAAATATTTAGAGTAATGTTGGTGCCTGCTTCTCCGCGGATAACCTGAACAGCCTGACTGACGTTAAATCCATCGGTGGCTTTGTCGTCAATTTTCAGAATCATATCTCCGGCGAGGAGTCCGGCTTTCTCGGCCGGAGAGTCCTTGAGCGGAGCGATAACAACCAATTGGTCATTACGAATTCCTATTTCCATGCCTACGCCGCTGAAATTACCGCCAATATCCTCTTTGAAGGTTTTGTAATCTTTGGGGGTAAAGAATTCCGTATAAGGGTCGTTGAGAGATTCGGTTAAGCCTTTAATGGCTCCGTAAACCAAATTCTGATCCTTAACATCTTTGCTGTTAACATGTTCGGTTTTAAGTTTGTCCCAGGCTTGCCAGAAAACGCCGAAGTCAGCCGAGACACCACTTGGGGTTTCTCCGCCACTGACACCCTGGATAACTATGTTTTTAGTTTCGGCAAATCCTTTTTGGAGGCCGAGATAAAAAGAGAACCAGACGGCCCCAATCAAAAAGAGAGAGGTGAAGGTGTAAACGACGGGCTTTGATTTAAGAACCTTCACTATTTTGTGCTGTAGGTGTTTCAGATCCATATAGTATGAAAATTATAGACTGAGGTTTGGTATAATACAATATAGAATGGACTACAAAGAACTTCTGCGAAAGCGGGCCAAAGAATCCAAGGTGTATTCTTCTCACCAGATGATCGGCTTAATGATGGCCGAGGTCTTGGAAGACCAGGAACATAAGGCTTTGTATATCAAACTTGCTAAAAATGAAGATTCCGATAAACTGCTCAGATTAGCCAAATCCGTGGCCGAAAAGAAAGATGTGAGGAATAAAGGGGCTTACTTTATGAGGGCTTGGCAGATGGAGAATAAAAGGCAAAAAGAACGTGAAAATTTACACGGTAAGTAATAAAAACGAAGAAAAGTTTCTGAGGCATCCGCCTTCTCTTTTTGATTTTAAGAAATATACCAAGATGGAGATTAACGAGATTGTAAAAGCCATGAAGGCCGAGATGGAAAAAGCCGACGGCATCGGGCTCTCGGCTAACCAGATAGGACTGGACATCCGGGTTTTCGTGGCTAAGGTGGATAATAAATTCTACGCTATTTTCAATCCGAAGATTACCAAGAAGTCCGCGGATATGGCCGATGGCGAGGAGGGCTGCCTTAGTATTCCCGGGAAGTACGATGAGTTCCCCCGCCCCGAGAAAGTTACCCTAGACGCCCATGATAAGAACGGCAAGAAAATTAAAATAAAAGCCTGGGGACTTCTAGCCCGGGTGTTCCAGCACGAAGTAGACCACTTAGACGGCAAGCTTTTTGTAGATCATCTAAAGAAGAAATAGAGATGAAGTATATTTTCTTTGGCACTCCGGAATTCGCGGCCACAATATTACAAAAACTTATTGAAGTAGGTATGCCGCCAGCGGCTTTGGTTTGTAACCCTGATCGCCCCCAGGGCAGGAAGAAAGTTATCACTCCCCCGCCGGTGAAAGGTGTGATTCTAAAAAGCGGAGCAAATATTGACATCCTTCAACCGGAGATTTTGGATAATGTTTTCCTGGATAAACTAAAAAGCTACGAAGCTGATTTTTATGTTGTAGCCGCTTACTCCAAGATTCTTAAATCTGAGCTGATAGATATTCCCCCAAAGGGAGTTATCGGCGTACATCCTTCTCTTTTACCGAGATTACGGGGAGCTTCCCCTATTCAGTCAGCAATACTGGGGGGAAGCGAAACGACCGGAGTTACACTCTTCCTGATAGACGAGAAAGTGGACCACGGCCCGATAATCGGCAGCGCTGTTTATATAATGGACAGGCCGCATAACTATACGGAGCTTTTGGACATACTGGCTAGTCTTGCCGGAACCTTATTGGTTAAGACACTGCCAGCTTTTGATAAAGGAGGGATTAAACCAGAGATACAAAACGAAGAGGAAGTAACTTTTACCAAAAAATTCACAACTCAAGACGGTGAAGTGGCTATTGGAGACTTAAAACGAGCTCTCGATGGCAGTAATCCTGAATTAGCCAATCTAATTAACAGAAAGATTAAGGCTTTAAATCCCGAGCCTGGGGTTTACGCTATTATAGGCAGTAAAAGGACGAAGCTTTTGAATTCCGCCATGGATAAAACCAGGCTGGTGTTGAAAGATATTCAGTTTGAGGGGAAGAAACCTATGCCGTTTTCCCAATATCAGCAACCTCTTTCTTGATATGTTGGGTAATTTCCCTTAAGTCTTTGAGTAACTGTTCTTCTTTTGCTTCCTCTTCCCTAGAGAGAGATTTTGTTAATTTAACTTGATGGATAACCGCAAGTTCTTGAGTTATATCGTTCTGTAAAGTAGCGAAGCCTTGCTTAATCGCTTCTTCAGCCTCCTTGATTTCTTTGATGAGTCTCGTGTATTTCCCTTTAGCTTGGTAATAATGGTAGATGTTCAATATAGCAAGCGTAATAACTATCAAGAAGAGAAGTAGAGCCAGCACGAAATAAATAATTTCGTAGCTTAATTTCAAGAAGCCTATCTGGAACGCGGTACGGCTGACGGTTATCTCGTTCTGCGGGCCAGGCGGAGAAAATTCATTTCCTACCTTAAGTTGAGTCCAGAGAAGATATCTTCCGCTCGTTAGAGGTTTCGGATGGGTGTAGAACCACGCTCCTTTCTCGTCGGCTGATATTGTGCTTATTAGAACCTGATTATCTTGTGTGTTTTGGAGGTAGATGATGATTTCCGCTCCGGTTATCTCCGTGTTGCCGCCTACATAGAATAACTTATCGTTAGTGGTCGCTTTAGAGATGCTTGTTATGGTTGGTGGCACAAGCGTGGCGAATTCGGCTGCCTTAACGGAGGCTGAAGGCGCGGATAGAGCGCCAAGTAAAATGGCGTAAGCGATAAAGAAAATAACAAGGTGTTTCACCGCACCCGCGGTTTTAGCATAAAGCCTCTGTTTTTCTTTTAAGTATTTTAACCGTTCTTGGATTTCCGGATCGCTTAAGGCGCCTTCAAGCTCTTTTGTTTTGGCGTTTCTGTGTGATTTCAGGGCAATCCAAAGGGTATACATCAGTATTAAAATGAGGCTGATGCCGGTCATAAAGATGTATATCCAAGGAATGACAAATTTTCCGCCAATCCCTAAACCGAATTCAGTGGTGCTGAATATGGGATTTACTACGCTTAGTTGCTGAGTTACCTCCCGCACATTGCCGGCCACGTCAAAGGCGTGAACTATAATGTCGTAATCACCAAGCAAGAGTTCCTTGGGAGGTATGTATCTGCCTTGAGTTTCAATGAAGAAATTCTCGTTTCCGGAGGATGTCGGCTCTATATTCTGAGGAGTAAGAGGAACAATTTTAAGTTCGTAATGATCTATGCCCGACAAATTATCCGTTGTGATGAAATCTATTATCGGCAGACGGCTAGTCGTCCTGATATCGGGAGAGATGCTGACTTTGAATTCGGCTGG
>DASRUQ010000028.1:0-13569 GCA_035655355.1 Minisyncoccota bacterium | reverse complement strand
TTTTGTTTGTTTTGCATACTACTAATCAAAGGTTGTAATGTGAGTTGGTTTCATTAATGAAACCAATGCAAAGTAATACTTAGTCTCAATCTCACAACCCCATAGTAGTTTCATAATCTTATATTGTTACAATGTGGCGTGGTTTCATTAATAGAACCAATGCAAGGTAATAATCTTTAAAGACCACCCCTTCCAAAAGGGCGGTTTTTGTTTGTTATTTTTATTATCGTTCAGGCTCTCATTGTCTGGTTTCATTAATGAAACCAATGAATTAATGTTTATTTTAACGGGAGTTATGTTTTTATCACCGCAAATCTATACAGATTTCAGCGGATTTATGCTGATAACTATATAGGAGGGTGAATTTTTATTATCGTTAGAATTCTCTCTATTGTCTGGTTTCATTAATGAAACCAGACATGGTATAATCATATATACTATGAAAGTATCAGACAAAAAACTGACTGCAGTTTTAAGAAAGCAGTCGCTGGGCAGATTGTTAAATGAAATAAAGATGGTTAAATCTGCTGCCGACCTAGATAAGTTTTTGGGCGAGATCTTTACTAAAGATGAGAAAGAAATGATTTTAAGGAGAATAATCGTAGCTGATATGTTGGAGAGAAAACTCAAATATAGAGAAATAAAGAAGGCTTTGAGTATTTCCCACCTGACGATAAGTAAGGTCAAGGATATGCTTGCCAAAAGAGGCTATGGACGCAATCCAGGCAGAAAGAGAGTTTACTCCTCTGATATAGGTCGTAAAAGGCGGAGGCAGAAACCGCTTTTAGGTTATTACAAGGGAGCGGCGAGTATTATTTAGATTTATCTTGAGTTTTGATTATCTGGCGCTAGCCACGAGACAGCTTCATTAATGAAGCAGATGGCATGCGGGCGGTCTTGAATGTTAGTCATTTTGAGCTTTTTGAGGAGTTTTAGTTTGTTGATATCTTAAGTATTGTTGTCTATTAACAATATGTTATAATTTCCCTATGCCTAAAAAAATTAAAATCATAATTTCAATATTAGCGTTCGTCGTGGTCGGCGGGTCTGTATCCCTCGCCGCTTTGTCCGTTTTTAAACCAGATGCTTTGCGTGGAGCCTTTAGCAAACCCTATTCAGTTGTTTATCTTTCAACCGGAGAAATATACATTGGCAAGCTTTCCACTTTCCCGAAACTTGTTTTAACGGATGTCTATCTTTTACAATCAGTAACTAGTCCGGATGACCCAAACAAGAAATCTTTCCAGCTGGCGCCGCTTAAAGAGGCATTGTGGTCCCCAGATAAAATTTATCTAAACGACGAACAAGTAATCTTTACCGCCTCTATCCGCGCCGACAGCCAGGTAGCTCAAACTTTAAAAGGCAAGTAGAAATACGTTAATTAGACAGGCTAGACAAGGATATTCGGCTGAGCTCAGCCGAAGCCTTCACTGCGGGCAGGCTCAGTATTAGTTTGTGGATAAGTGATGTTACTGGGCGTGGTACAACTCAAGAAGAAATACTCCGAGTTCGGTCAGACTAACTTAGATGCTGAAAGGTTGATTGTAATTTGTGGTGTGAGGTAGTTTTTATAAACGGTCAAATGATATAATAAGAGAGATGAATAATTGGGGAAAGTTTTTAGCTGGGACAGTTGGCGTAATAGCCGTTGGTTCTCTAGCTGCTTCCATGACTGGCTCACCAAACCCCTCTACTAACACCGCAGACATTTCCGTTCCGATAATCTATGATACTGCGGTCCCCAAGACCACTCAAACTAATAACCCTTCTACTAACGCCACAGATGTCTCTGCTCCAATAATTTCTAATAATGTAGTTCCACAGGCTACTCAGGTTTTACCCAACCTTTCTAATAATAATTATTATATTAACTCGGATGGTAATTCAGTCCATTCGCCAGCTTATGCCCCTTCAGTTCCAGCTGGAGCTTCGGCTAAATGTCGAGACGGGACTTATAGCTTCAGTCAGCACCGGCAAGGAACCTGCTCTCGTCACGGAGGAGTAGCGACGTGGTATTAGTTGGACTAAAATAGAACTCTAAAAATCGGCTTAGTGTAATTAGGCGTCAGATAATCCAGTATACTGCGGTACTGGTCAGAGCTATAGCATGCTTGACGGCGAATTCTATAAATGTCATGCGGTAGTAGTTGATTTTTGTAGATTTGCTATAATATCCGATGATATGACAGACCCCAATTGTCTTAATAAAAAGGTAATAATGGTTATCGATGAAGAGCCGGAGGTTGTCGGATCTTATAAGGAATTCTTGGAGGTGGAGGGATTTCAGGTGGAGATGATTACAAGCGGCAAGGTAGCTATGCTGAGAATGGAAGGAATGGTCCGTGGCGAGGAAGATATTTCTTCTCTTATAGTTTTAGATTTACTTTTGCCGGACATTTCCGGTTTGGCGATTTTGGAAGCTATCAGGAAACAGCCAGTTTTTGATAACACGTTTGTAGTAATATTTACTAATTACCGCAGCGATACCTTCAAGGAATCAACCGAAAAAATGCATAAGGTTAGATATTTATCTAAGGCAGACACTTCACCGGCTGACCTTACAACCATAGTCAAGGCAAATACTTAGTTCTTATTAAGAAATAAAGGCTTTTAAACGTCAAAAAGTTTAATGCGCAAGAACTTCCTTACTACGAGGGAGTTTTTAGTTGGTTCGTTTTAACATCTGGAGTGTCGGCTCTTTCAGTACCCAGAGGCAGAGGAGATAAAGAACGCCGGAGGCCGCGATGTTGGCGATAACATTAACGGAAAAATAATTCAGGGAGAGAGTCAGGATTCCCATAACTAGACCAGAGGCAGCAATTTTGCCTAGATGAGGCAGGATAGAAAAGTCACTGACTTTTCTAAATTGCCTCCAGAGATAGGCGTTAATAATTATCTGGTTGATAAAAGTAGCCAGGGCAGAGCCCGCGATGCCTAAAATAGGAATAAAAAGAAAATTAAGAAAGATGTTGCCGCCAACCCCGAGGGCTACATAGCCCAAGAGGTTTTTTTGTTTGTCGTGAGCGTAAACGCCGTTAGCAATAATGGTGGCTGGGAATACAGCGAGAGTTGTGAGCGCTAAAATGGCAAAACTTGATGTGCCGGGGAGATAAACAGAGCCGTAGAGGAGATGTATTATCGGCCTGGCCAACAAAAATCCGCCGATGGCTATGGGAACGGCTAAGAGATAAGTGGCAACCACGCCACGCTCAAAAATAGCTCTGAAATGAGTATCTCTATTCTTAACCGATCTGGTTAAGGCCGGAAAAAAAGCCGCGGCGATGAGGGTGGGGGCGATGTAGAGTAATTGAATGGGTCTCTGGGCCGCGGCATAAAACCCCGTAGCTTCGGCAGAAGTGAGCCAACCGAGCATCAAAACATCTGTGTTAATCATCACTACTCCCATCAGGCCCAAGAGTCCGAAGGGCCAGGCGGAAGTGACTAGCGTTCTGGCGAGAGATATATCTATATTCCCCAAAAGGCCTTTGAAATAGTCCCGAAAGATATAGACGATGGCGAGCATTCCCAGGCCAGAGCCAAAAGCGTAGCCCCAAGTCAGGCTCGCCACGGTGCCGAAGTTATATAGAAATATAAAACCAAATATAGTAATGGCCAGATTAGTCAGGATATTGACCCAGGCTTCTATCTCCATTTTCTCCAGGGATCTAGCGAGGGCCACGCCTAAGTCTCTTAAAGAATCAAAAGCGAAGATCAGAGCTATTATGGGGAGAAGGGCGGCGGCGGCGGGGATACTGGTGAGATAGTCGGCCAGGAACGTGACTAAGGCCATTAAAACAATTAAAACAGATGTCTTGAGGGCCAAGGCAGTAGCTAAATATTTATTTCTTAACTCGGGGGATTTGACGCCTTCTCTGGTTAGCAAGGCATTAATGCCAAAATCAGAGAAGATAGTGAGAAAAGCGGCCAAACTTAAAGCGTAAGAAAAAGCGCCCCAACCTCCGGCCCCCAGAAGCCGGGCCGCGTAAATTATAATAACGGCCCGGAGAAGCCGTCCTACAATCTGACCGCCGAAGAGCCAGGCGGTGTTCTCCGCGATTTTTTTACCAATTGCTTGGTCCATTGATAACATTATATAATGACTGATATGACTAAAGACAACTTGACTGTAATAAGCGGCAGTATTCTCGCCGGAGCCTTGATTGTAGCCGGCTCAATAATTTATGCTTTCGGACCAGATGGGGCAACTCCAAATGTTGTCACTACTACGACTAACACTCTGCCCGCCTTTGAAACAAAAGTGCCGTATCAGCAAACTCTGGGAGAGGGCGGAGATATTATCTTAGGTAACCCCGGCGCTAAAGTGAAGATAGTAGAATATGGCGACTACCAGTGCCCGTACTGCGAAAAATTCTTTAAAGAGAGCGAAGGTGAGATAAGAAGACAATATGTAGCGAACGGTAAGGCGAATATGATATACAAAGATTTGATTGTTATAGATAATTTTATTCCTAACGGTCAGGAATCGCACAACGCCGCCTTGGCCGCCAATTGCGCCGCCGACCAGGGCAAGTTCTGGGAGTACCACGACGCGCTTTTTACCGTGGAAGGGCTGGATGGCAAAGAGAATAACGGCAATCTCATCAAGAGTTTGTTCATGGCTATAGCTGAAAAGCTAAAATTGGATAAAAAACAGTTTGAAAACTGTTATGATACCGGCAAATACTCCAGTGAGGTCATTTCCGACACCGCAGAGGCCTCCAAAGACTTAGCAAGACTCTCCACGCCGAGCACTTTGATTAATGGAGAGGTCATATCCGGCGCTGTTCCCTTCAGTGATTTTGCCGCGGTTATAGACAAATATCTTAAGTAGTTTTATATTGAGGTTATGGTAAAAATATACACGACCCCCGTCTGTGTTTACTGCAAGATGGCCAAAGAACTCTTCAAGAAAAACAACATCGCCTTCGAAGAAATAGATGTTACTACCGATGACCGTTTGGTAGACGAAATGGTAGCTAAATCTCACCAAATGGCTGTGCCTGTCATAGACATTGATGGTGAAATCTTCATTGGTTTTAATCGCGGCGAGCTAGAGAAAGCTTTAAAGATAACTGTTTAGTTAATGTATGGTCTAATTATCATAGGGGGCGGACCAGCCGGTGTTGCCGCCGGGATTTATGCCGCCAGGAAGAAAATAAAGACACTTTTAATAGCCGAATCTTTCGGCGGCCAGTCTTTAACTTCGGCTGATGTGCAAAATTGGATAGGCACCAAGTCTGTTTCGGGCTATGACCTGGCCAGAATGCTCGAAGACCACCTGAGAGCCCAAGGAGACATAGAGATTTTAGAGGGAGCGTTGGCCACCAAAATTGAAAAGACGGAAAAAGGTTTCAAGGTGACGGCTTCAGACGGTAAAACCTTTGAAACTATAACAATCTTGCTGACTTCCGGCAGCAGCAGAAAAAAACTTGGCGTGCCCGGAGAAAAAGAATTGGACGGCAAAGGAGTCGTTTATTGTTCTATCTGTGACGCTCCAATTTTTAATAAAAAGATAGTGGCTGTGGTTGGCGGAGGTAATTCTGCTTTAGAGGGAGTGATAGATTTAATACCTTACGCTACCGATATTTATGTTATGACACGTTCTGAACTCCGTGGTGATCCGGTAACGCAGGAAAAAGTTAAAGCCAATCCCAAGGTAAAGATTTTAACTATGAATAAAATTAATGAGATTTTAGGAATTGCTGAAGGCAAGGTTACCGGTTTGAAGTATGAGAGCAAGGAGGGCGAGGTGCAGGAATTGAAGCTGGACGGAGTTTTTGTAGAGATTGGTTCCGTGCCTAACTCCGGGATTGCCGGAGGATTGGTAGAGATCAATCCGCAGGGTGAAGTGGTGGTAGACCACAAGACGCAGCGGAGTTCACTGTTAGGTGTTTGGGCCGCGGGAGACGTGTCAGATGTGCTCTATAAACAAAACAATATTTCAGCGGGAGACGCCGTTAAAGCCGTTCTAAACATTTACGACTATCTCCACAAGTCCAACCAGATGTAAGCGTCTGTTATGAAGGCTAATTGGAAATATATTTTAGTTGTAGCCCTACTTATGCTTATGGCCGCATCTTTCGGTTATGCGGGGACAACTCTCTTAGCCGGCCCCAAACACGTCTTAAGCGGTTCTATGGCATCTCTCGGCGACAAACAGTTTAGAGAAAATGGAGACTATTATACCGTGACAGCAACTTATCCCAGCAAGACTCCTCTTTGGAAGTGGTACGACAGGCGGACTGACGCTAGGGCAATAGAAGCCATAGAACAATCCCTAGCGGATACTATTAAAACTTTCAAGCAGAGCGGTAACTTCGAGGCCTTAAGCGTTGAAGAGAAGAAGGCTTTGGAACTAGCTGATAGCAGGAAATATACTCTTGATATCAGTTATAAGCCTTATACTTCCCCAGGTTATGTTTCCTACGTTTTCCTTATTTACATGGATACCGGCGGGGCCCACCCGAATGGTTTTTATCACACCATAACCTTTGATAAGCAGGGTGATTCGGTGCCGTTAAGCGGTCTATTCAAAGACAATGTTTCTTATTTAGATAGAATCTCTGCCGTTACTTACAGCCAGGTGTTAGCCCAATTAAAAGACAAAGTAGGAGGAGAGCTGACGCCTGAAGACGAAGATGCCGTTCGTCTGGGCACCGAACCCTCGCCTGAAACACTCCAGTTCTTCTACTTAGACAACGAGAATTTATTAATATTAATCCCTCCGTACCAGGCAGCGGCTTACGCGGCAGGTTCCTTTGAGGCTAAAATCCCGCTGGATTCACTAAAAGATATTCTTAAGTAACACATATATACCCCACTGGCACATGTCAAAGAAAACGCCCCAGAAGCGGGGGCGTTTTTGAGGTTAATTTTCTTCTTCGGTTTTAACTTTTATCTTCTTACCTTTACTGCGATTTAGTTTAGGCAAGTGAATGGTAAGGATACCTTTTTTAACCGTGGAATGAGCCTTATCCGGATCTATTTCCTGGGGGAGGATGATGGAGCGGGAAAATCTGCCCCAGAAACATTCTTGGTAGAAGTAATCTGACTCCTCAACTTTATTCTCTCTTTTTCTTTCACCGCGAATGGTTACCATTTCACTGGTTACGTTAACATCAATTTCGTCGGCATCAACGCCGGCGATAGTTGATTCCACTATTATTTCGTCGGGAGTCTGGTAAACGTCAACGGTAAGCTGACCCTCCATCTCCTCACTTACTTCATTTAATTCCTTGTTGTTGTCCATCTTCGTCTTTTATTATATCAAAATCCTGAAAAATGAAAAAGGAAGCTATAACCAAGATACCTGTCGCATAAACAGCGGAGTAGCCTAATTGGGAAATAGCGTAGTTAAAGACAGTGTGGAGGCCAACCGCCAATACAAGTCCCACCACAAGTTTTTTCTTAGCCCAATAGTAACCGACGAAACCGGAGGCTATGGCGTGGAGTAGCGTTGCCCCAGTAGAGCGGACAATGCTGACTTCAAAAAGACTCGTGTTAGGTTGCTGCAATAAGAAGAGTGTGTTTTCTATAGCGGCGAAGCCCAGCGCGCCGGTTATCATATAAATCATACAATCTACTGGTTCATCAAAGTATTTACTGCCTCTGACGGCAATGTAGACAGCCATAAATTTAACCAGTTCTTCTATAAAGGAGAAAGTGGTGAAGGTGATGTTGTTATAGTCTCCTACGCCTGCGGGCATAAGAATGGCGTCCCTGACAATAAGTTCCAAGGCGGCAGCAATGAGAGCCGCCATGATGCCGGTTAAAAATACTTTGAGGACCATTCGTTTAGGTTCTGGTTGAATATTGTCTTCCATTAAAAAGAAGAACAACCAGATTATCGGCGGGACAGATCCGAGTAAGATGGTTACTAAGGAGGGCTGTACAGCTGGCCAGATAGTTACAACGTTATCGTATATGAGCTGGAAAACTACCATTTCTCTACTATAAGCATACCCTCTTTCTCTTTAAGGGGTAATAATCCCCAGACTTCTTCGGTGACGAAGGGTACGAAAGGATGCAAGAACTTAAGTGATTCTGAAAGGATTCTCAGGAGTGTTTCTTGGGCGGCCACACGGCTCGCTTCGTCTTGCCCCTGAAGCCGCGGCTTATACTCTTCAATAATTTTGTCGGCGAAATTGTGCCAAAAATAGTGGTAGCTAGTTTCTCCGGCGCGGTTAAAGTCGTATTTACTGATGTAGCCTTCTATTTTTTTCTTAACAGCTAAAACCTCTTTTATATACACCTTATCTTTAGCTGTTAGTTTAACTTTAGTTTTGGAAGGACGGTAATTCATAATTACGAATCTAGAGGCGTTCCATATTTTTGTCGTGAAGTTGCGGTACCCGCGAACTTTGTCTTCGGAAAGCCTGCTGTCGTTGCCTGGGCCAGCGCCAATGATCAGAGAGAGCCTGGTCGCGTCAGCGCCATACTTATTAATCATATCCAGAGGATCTATAATATTTCCCAAAGACTTGGACATCTTTATGCCCTGGGCATCACGAACCAGGCCATGGAGATAAACTTTTTTGAATGGCACGTCTCCCAAGAGAAAGCCACTCATTAAAATCATTCTGGCTACCCAAAAGAAGATAAGGTCGTAGCCGGTTTCAAGAACAGTTGTCGGATGATAAGACGCGAGGTCCTTGGTTTTTTCCGGCCAACCCAGAGTAGAGAATGTCCACAGGCCGGAGGAAAACCAGGTGTCTAGGGTATCGGGGTCTTGAATCCAACCATTACCGGTTGGAGCTTCAATCCCGCAATATATTTCCTGGTCAGCCCCAGACTGACCGGCCTTGGGCCGGTACCAGACGGGAATTTTATGACCGAACCAGATTTGTCTGGATATACACCAGTCACGAAGATTTTCTATCCAGTGATAATAAATCTTATTAAATCTCTGAGGAAGGATTTCCACACCGCCATATTGCACAGCCGCTTTCATTATTTTCTTTAAAGTTGTCTTTGATTTGGATTTGATGCCGGGGATTTTGGAGCGGGGAATGACAAACTCCTTATTAACATCCACAAACCACTGTTTTTTAATCTGCGGTTCTATAATTCCTCCGCCACGGCTGTTGGTGGCCACATTGTGAACATAATTTTCATTAATCTTAACCAGGAGCCCCTTTTGTTTAAGTTTTTCAATGATAGCCGGCCTCGCTTTTTTGATGTGCTGGCCCGTGAACTCCCCGGCTATGTCTAAAAGGATGCCCCGGTCGTCTATGATGCGCTCTACGTCCAAGCCGTGACGTTGGGCTATTTCAAAGTCCACCAGAGAGTGAGCCGGGGTGATAGTCATCACGCCGCTGCCGAAAGACATATCACTCGCCTTATCTTTAATAATAGTGGCTACTATTGGGCCGTTAATCCATTCAAGCTCGAGCTTGTCACCGTGCTTATACTTCTTATAACGTTTGTCCTCCGGATGTATGACAACATATTTATCGCCGAATTTAGTTTCGGGGCGAACCGTGCCGATAACGAAAGGTCCGTACTGGATGTAATAAAAAGGGTCTTTCTTTTCAACGTATTCTATTTCATCGTCGGAAACCGTAGTTTGCATTTTAGGGTCCCAGTTCACAATGCGATTCCCTCTGTAAATCAGGCCAACTTTATACATTCTGACAAAAGCTTCCATAACGGCCCGATAGCGGATTTCGTCCATAGTGTAGGCATAACGGGTCCAGTCCAGAGACGAACCCATTTTCCTTGTCTGGTTGATAATGGTGCTTTTACTCTCGTCGGTGAAGATTTCAATCCGTTTTAAAAGTTCTTCGCGCCCGATATCATGCCTAGTCTTATTTTCTTTCTTATAAAGGATTTCTTCCACTTTGGTTTGGGTGGCCAGCGCCGCCGAATCCGTTCCCGGAACCCAAAGAGTCCTAAGCCCCTTCATTCTGGCAAAGCGGACCATGATGTCCTGGATGGCCAACATAACGGCGTGGCCCATATGGAGGGTGCCGGTAACGTTAGGCGGGGGGAGAACTATGGAGAAAGATTTGGCTGATTTTTTGGTGATCCCTTTTTTAATACAAACATCCGGATCAAAGAATCCGGACTTTTCCCATTGGCCATAAATCTTCTCTTCGCTCTTAGAGTGATCAAAACGGGTATCCATACTCATTTATGTTACTCTAAATAAGACGTAATTTTCAATTTTCAAACTCTTGAAATGGTTGTTATTCTCCACAATATCAGAAGTCTTCATAATGTAGGATCTATTTTCCGGACTGCCGACGGGGCTGGCTTTGAGAAAATATATCTTGCCGGTATAACACCCAAGCCAGTTGATGAATTCTCTAGAGTTCGCCAGCAGCTCACTAAAGTTTCTCTGGGAGCCGAGAAATATATTTTATGGGAGAAGGTTAAATCAACCGCAACTCTTATAGATAACCTTAAAAAGGACGGTTATAAAATTTTTGCCTTAGAACAATCTAAAGAATCGATGCCTTACTATAAACAGATAAATTTTCCGGAAAAATCTTGCCTGGTAGTGGGGAACGAGGTTAAGGGGTTGCCGCCATCTGTTTTACAGAGAGCTGATAAAATATTGGAGATACCTATGTTGGGCGCCAAGGAATCTTTAAATGTCTCGGTGGCTTTCGGGATAGCGGCCTACCGGATGAACGTGGCGGCTAAAAAATTAAGCAAGAAGAAATGAAGCTCACTCACCAAACGGTATTGTGGTCGGGAGCCGCAGTTGTCATACTGATAATTAGTCTTATGCTTGGATATTTTCTAACGGTCAAAGAGAAGCCTGCTAAAGTAGTTTTGGGCGGGAAGGAATTTCGGGTGGAGGTGGCGAATACCATGATGAGCCGCGCCAAGGGCCTTTCTGGGCATGCTCCGTTAGCGGATGACGAGGGGATGATATTTTTATTCGGAGAATCAGGCAATTATGGATTCTGGATGAAGGATATGAATTTCCCTATAGACATCATTTGGATAGAGGGCGATAAAATCACGACTATTGCTCCGAATGTTGGGCCGGATACCTACCCTTCGTCTTTTTACCCTGACTTGTCTTCGGATAAAGTGCTGGAGATTAACGCCGGCACCGCCCAGGGCTTGGGGGTCAAAGTTGGAGATGAGGTTAAATTTATATATATTCGCCCTTAGCTCATATACTTCCGTCGTTCGCTCCGAACAAAAGTGTATGCTTATCCTTTTGCTCTTAAGCTCGCTAGGAATTATAATTAAGTTATGACAAAGGTAGCTATAAATGGATTCGGAAGGATAGGAAGACTTTTCTTCAGACAGGCATTCGGGATGCCGGATATGGAAATCGTCGCCATTAACGATCTCGGTGACATAGAAGATCTTGCCTATCTCTTAAAATACGACACGGTTTACGGCAGGTATAACAAAGACGTTAAGACGGATAACGGCAATCTGGTTGTAGACGGTAAACTTATTAAGGTTGTCCAGATTAAAGATCCGTCCCAATTGCCCTGGGGAGTTTTGGGAGTGGATGTAGTTATTGAAGCAACGGGAATTTTTGAATCTTTTGAGTCGGCTAAGCCGCACCTGGCTGCCGGCGCCAAGCGGGTAGTTATCACTGCTCCAGCCAAAGATCCTGATGGTACTGAAGGAAAAACTGTTTTGATGGGAGTTAATCCAGAAGAAGCTAAAGGCGTAGTACTGACTTCTAACGGAAGTTGTACCACTAACGCCGCTTCCCCCGTCATAGCGGTTCTTAATGAAGCTATTGGCATAGAGAAAGCCGTTTTAAATACAGTTCACGGTTACACCGCTACTCAGAATTTAGTTGACGGTCCTACTAAAGGAAGTGATTTTAGGCGAGGCAGGGCGGCGGCGCAGAATATAGTTCCCTCCACCACCGGAGCGGCTATCGCGGTTACCAGAGCTATAAAAGAATTAGAAGGCAAATTTGACGGTATCGCTATCCGCGTGCCGGTACCCGCCGGTTCCATTGCCGATATTACTTTTGTGGCTAAGAGGAAGACTACCGTAGAAGAAGTTAATTCCATTTTGAAGGCCGCCGCCGAGAGCCCGAGATGGAAAGGGATATTGGCCGTAACGGAAGACCAGTTGGTTTCGTCGGACATAATAGGGGAATCTTATGGAGCCATTGCTGACCTTAAGTTCACTAAAGTGGTGGGCGGAGATTTAGTTAAAGTGCTTTCTTGGTACGATAACGAATGGGGATATTGTTCAACTCTGGTTAAACACATCCAGAATTTGGCGTTGCTGGCTTAAACTAAATATGAATATAATCAGCGCTAAGGAATTATTAAGTAAGACCGTAAGTACTCTCTCACGATCAGCTTTGCTTTACACTGGTATAGTTCTGGCCACGGTATTCTTCTTGATTATCGCTTCTACGATGATGAAATTTATTGATATCACCCTCGGGGCAGATTCTCTAGTTTATGCCATAGTTGGTTTCTGTCTTTCAGTATTTTTTTATTTCATTCTTTTCCTGGACAGCTTCGCGGTAATACTTTCCTTACATCAAGGCAAAACAAGTATTCGCGATTTTCCACCTCTTTATAAGCACGCATTTAATAGTTGGAAAAAAATTCTGGGTCTGGTGGCGCTCGCGATTGCTTGGGTAATAGTGCTGGGGTTGGGTTACGCCTTGCTTGTTATACCAGGCATAGTTTTAACTGTTTGGTTTTTCCTGACTCCGATAATTTTTGTCATTGAAGATGTTTCTATCTTCAAGGCTTTTATGAAATCAAAAGAGTACGCGCGGGGGCACTGGGGTAAGATTGCTTGGAGATTACTGAGTTTACTCCTGGTGAATTTGAGTTTATTTCTGATTGTTATACTGGTGGCCGTTATTGAAGCCTCGTTCAAGATTTTCGCGGGGTACCCGTACTTCTTGGTGACAGTAACAGTCCTGACTTTATGGCTTTTCTGGGTTTATATTATCTGCCCTATATTTGTTATTATTTTTGGATATTATCTTTACGAAAGCCTTAAAAAGGTCAAATAATGACTATTTATATCGCTTCAGATCACAGGGGGTTTGCCGCTAAAGAGGCTCTAAAGAAACATCTGGCAGAGTCTGCTTATGATGTACGTGACTTGGGTAATGACCACTACGACGAAAACGACGATTATCCTAGTTTTGCGATTGCGGTAGTCAAAAAAGTTTCTGCCGACTTGGATAGCAAAGGTATTTTGCTGTGCGGGAGCGGCGTGGGTGTAGACGTGGTAGCCAACAAGTTTAAAGGGATAAGGTCATCTCTGTGTTTTTCTCCCGACCAGGCTTATGCAGCTAGGCAAGATGACGACGTTAATATCCTCTCTCTTCCGGCAGAGTATGTTGATGAGGAGGGGTTAAAAAGGATAGTAAGCACTTGGCTACAGACACCGTTCTCCAATACGGAAAAGCACACCCGAAGGTTGAGTGAAATGAGAGATTTAGGAGCAGAGAATCCCTAATCCACTTCTTTTCTACATACTTAAGTTAGCTTGGGCGACGAGGCGGTATTTCTTTTTCTTAAGGTGATTGATGTAGATGGAGGTGGCTATCATAGCGGCGTTATCGGCATTAAATTCTCTTTTCGGAACGAGGAAACGCACTCCTGC
>DASRUQ010000027.1:0-2159 GCA_035655355.1 Minisyncoccota bacterium | reverse complement strand
TATAAGGATTTGATGAATCAGTTTGATAATCTTACTAAATAATCATCGGCTTTAGTTATGTTAATAAAAGAGGGGGGATAGCCCCCTCTTTTATTTTATCTAACTTCACGCTGGTCGGGCCGCCGAGAATCGAACTCGGTCATCTTGCTCCCAAAGCAAGCGTACTACCGGTATACGACGGCCCGAAATGTGCCCCCGGCAGGAATCGAACCCGCATCAATGCCTTAGAAGAGCACTGCTCTATCCATTGAGCTACAAGGGCGAGTGAGGAGCGGGCGAAAACAAGCTTTCGTATGCTCCGAACGCTGTCCTTGAAAGCACGGCTACCAAGGGCAGAGGCTCATTTGCCAATAAGTTGATTCTAATTTATTGAACCAGCCTTGGCAAATTTCCATAATTCGGCAGCTGTATCTATACTATAACCATATCTTGTAAGATTAGTAAGTCGTTATTAAAGGCAAAAATATATTCAAAATGAACAGTAATAATAAAATTATAGTAGCCGTGATTGTTGTAGTGGCTGTAGTAGGCATTACTTATGTCTTCTACACTCAGCCACAGCCAACTCAAGCTCCAAATACTGCCGCTAATCAAAACGTCTCCGGCCAGCCTGTCACGACCAACGAATCCGCACCTGCCAATGACAGCGGTGTTAATGACGGCCTCGACGTGAACGTGACCCCCAGCGCTTTAATGTCAGTTACCGTTACTTATGACGGCGCCAGTTTTTCTCCAGCTTCCGTTACTATCAAACAAGGAGGCACAGTTAATTTTGTTGATGAGTCAGGTAATCCTATGTGGCTTGCTTCAAATCCTCACCCCGCTCATAGCGGTTACGACGGGACCAGTCGCCAGACTCATTGCGCCGCTGGTTACGTCGGACCAAAACCTTTTGACGAATGCAGTTCTGGAACTAATTTTAGTTTTATGTTCGGCAAGATCGGTTCTTGGGGTTACCACGATCACTTTAACAGCAGCGCCAACGGGACGGTGGTGGTTGTCCAATAGCAATGGGTTCAGATAGGCTCACCAACAGGGTTTTGAGGGCAGGATTGGCCTTCTCTTTCCTTTTTCCCGCCATTAACGCCTTCTTTGATCCCTACTCTTGGATCGGCTATTTCCCTGCTTTTATGCGGGGATTTGTGCCAGACCTAGTTCTCTTACATTCTTTCGGAGTTATAGAAATTGTAATAGCTTTATGGATTCTTTCGGGGTGGAAAATTTTTTGGCCTAGCCTAGCTGCTCTCTTAGTTCTGCTTACTATAGTTTTCTTTGACTTTGGTGATTTTCAGGTAATTTTCAGAGACGTATCTATAGCTTCCATAGCCTTGGCTTTAGTCATCAGGAACCGTTCTTAGGTCTTCTTAGACTCTGCAGGTGTAGAAAAAAGAAGGAGGGAAGTTGAATATAGTAAATCTTAACTTAACTTTAGAAAAATTCTTTTTGAGCTCACGCCTCGAAAGCAACGAATATTGTATCTGAACGTAAGGACTCCCTGGCTTCAGAATTTTGGAAATAGCAGAGTATATATTTTCTTTAACTTTTTCGTCCATCAGAGCGAGAGGGAGTGTTGAAACCACAGCGTCCACTCTCTCTACTCCGTAGGATTTCAGAACTTGTTCAAGTCTTTCCGCTGAGTCGTTGACGACTGTTAGCCGTTGGTCGTTGAAACCCCTAATCAAGTTCGCAAAGTCTTCCACTTTCTCAAAAACAAAAAGCCTGGCTTCGGGATGCAGTCTCTTTAATAATTCCTTAGTTATTGGCCCCGAACCCGCTCCGAGTTCAACCACAATTCTCGCGGAACCAAAATCAACCGGATCGGCCATTTTTCTGGAGGCGACAAGCGAAGAGGGAATTGGCGTGCCAATAGTCTTCCAGTTTTGCATAGATCGCATAAAAAACTTTAAGGGGTGCATTTTGGGGTGGATATTTAACTTGATTATAACTGTGGAGGGAGTCTTTGACCATTCCGGTTCTCTTACACCCTTATCCCCAGGCTCATAAACCCCCGATTAGCTTAAAAGCCGAGCCCGATTGCAAACTATCCGTGTTTATGCTAGACTTGTTTTAAGTTAAGCAACAAGTCGAGTTTCTTACACAAAATACAAAAAATAAATGACAGGAACAATAAAGACCTTGACCCAGAAGGGTTTCGGATT
>DASRUQ010000026.1:0-5341 GCA_035655355.1 Minisyncoccota bacterium | reverse complement strand
CGATATTTAATCCTTTATAGACCTGTCTGGAATCTGCCGAGACCACTTCGCCATTAAAACGCCTGGCCAGATTTACCGCCAGGTCGCTTTTGCCGCTGGAGGTCGGCCCTACCACGGCTATTACCTTAGGCTTCTCCATATAAGTGATTAAGAAGAAAGCTTATCTGATTGTTTGAGGATAGTTTCAATAAGGCTCTCAATGGTTTCCTGCCCTCCAGAGCCCTCTCCGCGAACACGGATGCTCATAGTGCCACTTTTTATTTCTTCGTCTCCCACAACCGCTATGTAGGGGATTCTTTGCATTTCAGCCTGGCGGATTCTTTTGCCCAAGGTTTCATCGCTTGGTGCTATCTCACTTCGGAGTCCTGCATTTATTAGTTTCTTATTAATACTTTCTGCGTACCCCGAATGCTTATCGCTTACCGCCAAGATCTTTACTTGAACGGGCGCGAGCCAGACCGGGAGGTTACCGGAAGTTTTCTCTATTAAGAAAGCGAAGAACCTATCGAATGATCCGAGTATCGCCCGGTGAACAATAATGACGGGCTTTTCTTTGCCATCTTTACTAACATAGTTCAGATTGAATTTACCGGCAGAGTAGTAATCAACCTGGACAGTAGCGATGCTGTCCTCTTTGCCGTAAATATCTTTTATTTGGATATCGATTTTGGGCCCGTAGAAAGTTGCCTCTCCGGGAGCTTCCACGAATTTGTGGCCTGTTTCCTGAAGAGCTTTTTTTAAAACAGCCGAACCCTTATTCCACATAGTTTTGTTTTTCACGTCACCGTACTTTTCTTTATTATTTTTAAAGTCGGGGAGCGACAATCTGTACCAGTAGTCACTAATACCCATATCTTCATAAACCTTCTGGTGCAGTTTCAAAACTCCAACTATCTCGCTTTCCAATCTTTCTTCGTCGGTATAAATATGCGCGTCATTTTGGGTGAACCCCCTGACTCTGATAAGTCCGCTTAAAGTGCCGCTTCTTTCGTAGCGATAAACCGTGCCGAACTCGGCAATGCGCAAAGGCAGTTCGCGGTAACTTTTTTTGGAGTACTTGTAGATGCTGTGGTGGTGGGGGCAATTCATCGGCCTCAGGTAATACTTGGTGCCGTCAATCTCCAGCGGAGCATACATATCTGCTTTATAGTGAGCCAAGTGGCCCGAGGTCTTATAAAGATCCTCTTTGGCCAGATGCGGTGTCAAAACGTGCTTATAGCCGGATCGTCTTTCCAGTTCGTACATATAATTTTCCAGAACATGCCTGGTCGCGAAGGCGTTAGGCAGCCAAAGGGGGAGTCCACGCCCGATGCCTTCATCAACCATAAATAGCTGCAATTTATCGGCTAAGTTTCTGTGATCGCTGGCTTCAGCCATCCGCAGCATCTCCTGGTAGTCCTTGAGTTCCTGTTCTTGATGAAAGGCGATACCGTAGATTCTCTGTAACTGGGGATTTTTTTCGTCTCCTCTCCAATAAGCGCCGGCTATTTTAGTAAGCCTAAAAGCATCGGCATTTATCTCCGAGGTATTTTTAACATGCCCCCCCCTGCAAAGATCGGAGAAATAAATCTTGCCGGTTCTTTTATCAACCGTGTCGTAAATCGTCAAAGCCTTTTTGTCTTTAACGAATTCTTTTATCAGGTCCAGTTTAAAAGGCTGTTTAGCAAAAGCTTTCTTAGCGGCTAAAGGAGTAGCTTTTTTACCGGTGAATGTCATATTCATCCTGACGAGTCGCCTCATATCTTTCTCCAGATCTTTTAAATCTTCCGGAGTGAGGCCTTTGGGAAGCTGGAAATCGTAATAGAAGCCGTTATCTATAGTCGGGCCGATGCCGAGTTTAGCCGAAGGGAATTTTTCCAAAACTACCGCCGCCAGAATATGGGCCAGGGAATGTCTTTGGGCGTCTAAAGAATTAATTTTTTCGCTTCGTTGCATAGGATTTTAGGTTCTCCGTTCCTCCTGGAGATACGGCCGGTTATCGCGATGGCGTTGCCTTCTTTCCAAACATCTGGGTCTTTTTTAAGAGTATCTTCAAAAATGAGAACTTCTATATTATCGGTCAGATCCTCTATTTTGGCAAAGCACATTGGCTTGCCGTCTTTGGTTACTTTATGGCTCAGAGAGACGATTACTCCGTAGGTTAAAATTGGTTTCCCATCATTAATTATTTTATAAGCTTCTTTGATGTGGGTGACTCTTTTGCCGTCTTTAGCCAGTTTGTCAAAGAATTCCCGTAACGGATGCTCGGTCACATAGAGTCCCAGAAGTTCTTTCTCCCAGCCCAAGCGTTCTGCTTTGGAGACCGGAGGAACATCAGTGCGCAGTTTTATCTGTATCGGCGCCATAGAACCGAAAAGTCCTGTCTGCATTGAGGCGTTTTGTTTTTTGATGCCGCTGCCGGTCCGGAGAATATCCTCCAAGCTCGCGAGTGCCGCGGCTCTTTCAATGCCGAACGAGTCCATAGCTCCGCTTTTAATGAGAGCCTCCATAGATTTTTTATTTAAATCTCTGTCGTGTATTCTCGTCACAAAATCAGCCAAGCCTTCGTAGGGGCCGCCCCTCATTCGTTCATTCACGATAACATCGGTAATATGAGAGCCGATGTTTTTAATGGCCAAAAGCCCGAAGCGGATATTTTCTCCTTCAGGCACGAAACGAGTCACGCTTCTGTTAACATCGGGCGGCAGGATTCGTATACCTCTTTTTCTGGACTCATCTATGACTTCGGAAACTTTTTCTACGTCACCGGCTTCGTTGTTAAGCAGGGAGGTAGTGAATTCAACCGGATAATTGGCCTTGAGGTAGGCAGTCCGGTAGCTCGTCATCGCGTAACAGACAGCGTGAGACCTGTTAAAGCCATATCTGGCAAAAGGAGGAAAAAGGTCCCATATTTTTTCGGCAGTTTTTTCGTCTATGCCGTTACTCACCATACCGCTCACCAATCTTTCTTTTTGAGCATCAAGCAAAGTTTTGATTTTCTTTCCTATTGCTTTACGTAAAGTGTCGGCTTCAGGCAGACTAAAACCGGCCAAATCTCTCGCGATTCTCATCATTTGCTCCTGATAGACACCGACGCCGTAAGTTGTCTTCAGAATCGGTTCCAATTTGGGGTGCAGGTAGGTCACTTTTTCTCTGCCAAACTTCCTCTGGATAAAAGAGGGGATAAGCTCCATCGGCCCGGGTCTGAAAAGCGAAACGAGAGCTACCAGGTCTTCCAGTTCGGTAGGTTTCAAATCTTTCATGTAACGCCTCATGCCGGAAGATTCAAATTGGAAAACTCCGGTAGTGTCGGCTGCCTGGAGCAGCTCGAATGTTTTTTTGTCGTCCAAAGGGAGATTGGAAATATCTATCTCGTCTCCTTTTATTTCTTTAACGAGACGAAGAGTTTCCTCAATAATGGTTAAATTTTTTAGCCCCAATAAATCGATTTTCAGCAATCCCAAGTCTTCAACGCTATGCATTTCGAATTGGGTTAAAAGAGCTTCGCTGTCCTGAGGCGAGCGTTGCATAGGCATATAGTCCATTAATGGTTCGGGAGAGATTACTACTCCGCAAGCGTGCACGGAAGCATGCCGAGCTACTCCTTCCAATTTTATGGCCATATCTATTAATTTCTTAGCGTCCGGATTTGTTTCGTATATGTATTTGAGTTCGGCTACGTTTTCCAGGTCATTCGGCAATTTGTTTTCTTTGTCGTTGGAAGGATGGAAGGGAATCATTTTCGCGATTTCATCACATAAAGCGTAGGGGTACCCTAAGGCGCGGCCCGCGTCCCGTAAGGCAGCCCTGGCGGCCATAGTTCCGAAGGTAATAATTTGCGCGACACGGTCCACGCCGTATAAGTCTTTGATGTAACCCAAGACTTCGTCTCTTCTGTAATCAGCAAAGTCTATATCAATATCGGGCATAGAGATTCTTTCCGGATTCAAGAATCTTTCAAAGAGCAGATTGTATTTTAGAGGGTCAACATCAGTGATATTTAAAACATAAGAAACAAAACTGCCCGCCGCCGAACCTCTGCCTGGCCCCACGGCGATGCCGTGTTCTTTGGCCCAGTTCACGAAATCCTGCACGATTAAAAAGTAGTCGGCAAAGCCCGTCTTTTCTATAACGCCGAGTTCGTACTCCAGTCTTTCCGTTACCTCGGGAGTGATTTCTTGAACCCGTTTTGACAATTTTTCTTCGCAAAGTTTCCTGATGTAAGAATTGGGTGTGTAACCCTCGGGAACATTGTACTTAGGAAGTAGGTTTTGCCCCAGGTTAAAATTAAAATTACATTTTTCGGCAATCTTAACGGTATTCTCCAGCGCCTCGGGCAGATTAGGAAAGTCCGCCGCCATTTCTTCGGGACTTTTTAAATAAGCCTCTGCTTCGTTAAAGGAAAACCTATCTTCGTCATCAACTTTATTATTAGTCTGTACAGCCAAGAGCACTTCGTGCACCGGTTTATCTTCTTTTAATAAGTAGTGAGAGTCTTGAGTAGCTACCAGGGGGATATCCAATTTTTTAGAGAGCGCGATTAATCCTTCGTGAATCTCCGGAGTGTGGGGCTGGATTTCGAGGTAGTAGTCTTCGTGAAATATATTTTTATAATAAGAGGCCACCTCTTCAGCTTGAACAGTTTGTCCGTTACGCAGCAGTTTGCCGACTTCTCCGGAAAAACATCCCGACAGACATATGAGCCCTTCGTGATATTTCTCCAGGATCTCTTTATCAATCCTAGGCTTATAATAAAAACCTTCCAGATGCGAGGCGGTGAGTAACCTGCAAAGATTTTTATAGCCTGCTTCATTCTTAACTAAGAGTATCAGGTGGTATCTGGCGTTATCAACTTTTGCCACTTTGGAAAGGCGGGAGTTTTGGGCTACGTAAGTTTCCAGGCCAATTATCGGTTTGATGCCCGATGCTTTTGCTTTCTTGTAAAATTCCACTGCCGCATACATGTTGCCGTGGTCGGTGACGGCGACAGAATCCATGCCGAGTTCTCTGACGCGGTTAACCAACGCGTCAACTTTACTGAGGCCATCCAAAAGGGAGTAGTGGGTGTGGGTATGGAGATGGGAAAATTTAGGCATAAGGTTATCGACATTATATCTAAGTCAAGCTACAGTTTCCAATCATAGTTAATGTAAAATGTAAAAATCAAAGTGTGAAATGACAATGTAAAGTTACAAAATTTTAACATTTTAAACTGTCATTTTGATTTTTGATATTTACACTTTAAAATTATCTAATGTATGTCGTTGGAATTGATGAGGTGGGGCGGGGGTCTTTGGCGGGTCCCGTGGTAGTGGCCGCGGTTGCTTTACCGGCAGGAGCGAGGTTCAAAGATCTTAGAGAT
>DASRUQ010000025.1:0-7857 GCA_035655355.1 Minisyncoccota bacterium | reverse complement strand
TTTGAGGCTCTGTAAACGCAGCTTCTGCTGGGTCTCTAGAACTCCGTTCTTCCTCAAGTCCCCCAAGATAAGGTATCTGCCTTCAAAATTGCCGGTATTTTCCAAGGACATTAAATCTGTCTCCTTTTCCACAATGGCTATAATCTTCCGATTACGCTTGGGGTTGCGGCAAATATCACAAAGACCATCGGCATTCTCGTGGATATAGAAACACTGTTTGCAGATTTTAATATTTTTTAGGTTAGCCAGCGACTTCTCAACCTCAGTTTCGTAAGCCAAGCCCTGATGGATAAAATAAAAAGCCAGCCTCACGGCTTGCCTGGGGCCTATGCCCGGAAGCTCGGAAAAAATATCCACAAACTTCTTAATAGCCTCCGGTATTCTCATTTCTTTTATCCAGACTGCTGAAACTGGCTCTGTTTTTGTCGAAGAAGAGACCAACCGAACCGGTCGGACCATTCCTGTGTTTGGCCACAATAATTTCAACGACATTCTGTTCATTCGGAGGCGTGTCCGGTCCGTGATCTTTGGGGTGAATCAGCATCACTACGTCGGCGTCCTGTTCAATTGAACCCGATTCCCTTAAGTCGGAAAGCCGTGGCATTTTGCCTTCTCTCTGGTCTACAGCGCGCGACAGCTGGGAAACAGCAATAACGGGCACATTAAGTTCCCTGGCAATGGACTTGAGACCGCGCGAAATTTCCGTGACCTGCTGAACGACCGATTCATAATTGGTTCTACCCTGAATAAGCTGCAGATAGTCCACTACTAAAAGGGCCAAACCCTTGTGTTCGGCTTGCAAACGCCTTGCCATACTTCTTATCTGAATAATGTTCGGAGAAGGAGTGTCATCTATAAACAGCGGCGCACGGGAAAGCCTGTCTAAACCTGATTGCACCATTTCAAAATCAACTTCTTCTTTAAGCCTGCCCGTACGAAGCTGCCAGAGGTCCACGCCGGACTCGGCCGCAATCAGCCTATCTACAACCTGTTCCCGGCTCATCTCCAGAGAGAAGATTCCGACAGGGAGATTATATTTAACGGCGGCGTTGCGGGCAATATCCAGACAAAACGAAGTTTTTCCGTATGAGGGCCTGGCTCCCACGATGATAAGGTCCGACTTCTGCAGACCGGATAGAATATTATCCAGATCTACAAAGCTGGTAGGCACACCGCGCATTGCCTCTTTGTCTCCCTTGTGAAGATTCTCAATCCTCTCATATGCTCCTTTAAGCTCTTCACTAATAGGCACGAAGTTTTTGAAAGTCCCCTGCTGGGAGATGCCGAAAATTCTCTGCTCTACCAAGTCCAGGAGAGTATCAATATCTTCGTTTTCTGGATGGAAGGCCTTGTCGGTGATTTCGGCAGAAGCATTTATCAATTCACGCAGGATTCTTTTCTCCTTAACAATCTTACCGTAGTGAAGCACATGGGAAGAGGTAGGAACAGAATTAACCAGATCGGTGAGATATGCCGACCCTCCGATTTCTTTCAGTATTTCGTTTTTGCGGAGCTCGGCGGTAACACTCAAAATATCAATCGGCTCGTGGCGTTCCCAAAGTTTAAAAATCGTTTCATAAATAAGGGAATGAGCTTTCTTATAAAAATCACTGGGGTTGAGAATATCAACGATGGTATAGATAGCATCCTTATCTATCATTAAAGCCCCGAGGACCGATTGCTCGGCATCGAGGTCTTGTGGGGGCAGTTTAAGTAAATCTTTAGTTTTTGCCATGAGTAACGCGAGGGCCTTTTTCCGTATCCTCTAACTTATATCCTAAGCTTTCTATCTTTACCCTCAAAGCGTCAGCCTGAATAAACTGTTTATGAGCTCTTAAACTTTCCCTTTCGGCTGCCAGCTTGTTTATCTCTTCCGGCACGACTTTCTTTGATGGTTTGGGCCTTGTTAAACCAAAACCCAAGACAGTATCAAAGTTTTTTACGAGTTCCCGGCGATGGCTCCCTGAGAGCTTCTTGTCTCCGACTATAGCCCACAGAACACTTAAGGCCTTGGGGGTATTCAAGTCGTCAGCCAAGGCATCACTAAAATCTCTCCAGTATTTGATAACGGCTTTGCTGGAATACTCTTTATCGGACTTGGACTTATCCGCTGGCACATCTTTGTCTAAGATGGCCCTGAGATTACTCAGAGACTTTTCGGCGGATTTTAAAGATTTCCAGGTAAAGTTTAATTTCTTCCTGTATTGAGTCCCCAAAACTAGATAGCGGAAACTTAAAGGATTAATGCCTTTTTCTCTTAAGTCCTTAAGAGTGAAGAAATTTTTTAAAGATTTGGACATTTTCTTGCCATCAATCAGGACATGCTCGGCTTCCAGCCAAAACCTGGCGAATTTTTTACCGGTGGCGCCTTCGGACTGAGCAATTTCGTTCTCGTGGTGCGGGAAAACCAAATCCACGCCACCGGTATGAATATCAAAAGTGGAGCCAAGGTACTTCATGCTCATCGCCGAACATTCTATGTGCCAGCCCGGGCGGCCATAACCCCAGGGGCTTTTCCAAAATGGCTCACCTGGTTTATTAGATTTCCAGAGAACGAAATCAGTGGCATCGTTTTTGGAGTATTCATCCGCTTCAACTCTAGCACCGGCCTTGATCTGTCTCTTATTAAGGCCGGAAAGTCTGCCGTAATTCTTAAACTTGGCAATATTAAAATAAATGGAATTATCTTTGCCCTGATAAGCTAATTTCTTTTTCATCAGCTGGCCAATCAAGTCAATCATTTCTTTGATATGAGCCGTGGCCCTCGGATAAACTTCGGCTTTTTCAATATTAAGTTCTTTAATATCGCTAAAAAAAGCTTCACTGTACCGGGAAGTCACAACGTCAATCCCCACACCTTCGGCTTTGGCGCGTTTGATAATTTTATCCTCAACGTCGGTCAGGTTCATTACCTGACGCACTTGATAACCTTCGTGTTTCAAACTCCTCCTCAAAATATCCTCAAAAATGAAAGTTCTGAGGTTGCCGATATGCGCATAGTCATAAACCGTAGGTCCGCAAGTATAGAAACTAACCTGCTTACCTTTAAGAGGTTTAAAGGCTTCTTTCCGACCTGAAAGGTAATTATAGAGAAACATTATCTGCCATTATAGCATAAAAATAAGCGGCTACTTTAGCCGCTTATTAGAACTCATTTCTAGTTACTTATCTTAGTTATTTGCGCTTCGGTGAAATGCTGTCTGTGCCCTTTCAGCTTCCTGTACCTGGCCTTAGCGTGATATTTAAAGACTATTTTTTTCCTGTCCCTAGCCTGGCGAACCAGCTTAGCCTCCACGACAGCACCCTTAACATAAGGCTTGCCTACAGTAACGGCGCCGTCATTATCAATTAACAAGACTTTATCAAAAACCATAGGCTTATCTAATTCAGCCTCAATTTTAGAAACCTTGATTTTATCACCCGCGGAGACTTTATACTGTTTTCCGCCGGTTTCAAGAATAGCAAACATGATGGCTCCCATATTAATTTAATTAATGGCGGAAATCAAGTAAACGACGGTTAGGGCAATTAAAGAGACAGCTAGGGAGATAGAAGCAAGAACATAAGCGAAAATTTTATCTTTCAGGTAAAGCCTCTGGGAGAGAACCCAGTTTAAGACAATAATAGTAGCGGCAATGCCAATAATATTGAGAACGTTGCTCACCTCGCCTACCAAATCGGCGCGTCCAGCGCTGTCAAAGTGAAGAATTACCGAACCATCTATACCGTAAAAGTGAATACTAGCGAAAAGCAGGGTAAAAAAAAGCAACGCCAGGCTGGTCCCGAAAAGTACACTAATTTTCAAATCTTTTAACACGCAGCCCCACGGAGAATCGAACTCCGATTTGAGCCTTGAGAAGGCTCCGTCCTAGCCGTTAGACGATGAGGCCATATAGGTTAGTCTATCAATAAATTTAACTAATCTCAAAAAAATAATTTAAAATGCAAAAATCAAATATAAAAGTGATAAATTAAAATTATAAAATGAATAAGGCTCGATAATTTCAGTATTTTGCATTGTCATTTTTCATTTTGATATTTAAACTTTACATTCTTAGCCACTTACCGTATTGGCGGACCAATAGTTTATGGGCTTGCTGGGGCTCGGCCATTATTTCCAGAATGACACGCTCCATCCGCATAGATTGTGAACCCTTAATCAGTATTAAATCGTAAGGTTCAATAATATCTTTAATGTTCTTAGCCGCTTCATCAGAATCAGCAAAACTGTAGATATTATTTTGGGGTAGGCCATGCTTAAGAGCGCCATCCGCTATAAACTTGCCCTTGCCCCCTACGGTTACAAGCACGTCGGCAGCTCCGACAACCAATTTCCCAGCCTCTTCGTGAGCATGATTAGTATACTGGCCTAATTCAGCCATATCACCCAGAATAGCCACTTTCCTATGGGCCGGGAGATCTTTTAAGACTTCCAGAGCCGAGAACATAGCGATTGGCGAAGAATTATAAGTGTCGTCTATGAGATTGGTGTTTTTCACTCCCTCCAAAAGACGGCACCTGCCTGGCTCACCCTGATATTGTGCAAGAGCTTCCGAGATTTTAACCAAATTCATACCCTTAATCAAACCAACGGCAGCGGCGGCTGCGGCAGAATAAGCCTTGGCCTTACCAAGAGACCCATCTATCTTAACCGGCACAAAGTTGTCTTCAGTTTCCAGCTTGAATGATATCCCCAGAGGTTTATTGTCTTCACTCCTATTCATAAAGTTACCAATCCTTAAATCGGCTTCCTCCAAGAATCCATAAGTCATAACATCACCCTTAGTCAGGTCTTTCATATCCGCCACGAAAGGATCATCAAGGTTAAGGATAACATTTCCTCCAAGACCAACGGCTTTAACAAGCTTCCCTTTTTCTTTCGCCACGCCTTCCGGCCCCTGGTAAAACTCCACGTGAACCGGGATTTCTCCCACGGCAGTCACTACAACCAGGTCTGGCTTAGCCACAGTCAAAAGATAATCCATATCCCCCGGTTTATCGGCGCCGTATTCCAAAATAAGTATTTCGGGATAATTTTTTCTCCAAATAAGACCAAAGAATCCCCAAAATAAAACCTTAAGCCAAAAAAAAGCTCCTCCGGAGGTCTTATAGTCCCCCAGGACAACGAGGGGTAAACCGAGTTCGTTATTCAAATTACCCTTACCCATACGGGCAGAAAAATTGGAACTTAAGACGGAATATATGGCCGACTTAGTGGAAGTTTTACCGACACTCCCCGTGACTCCAATTATGAAAGGCCTATATCTTTTAATAGTTAGCTTAGCTAAGACTCTTAAAATACTTTGTAATTTTTTAATCAAATATTCTTTCATGTTAGTGGCTAACGTTGTCAGGCGGGATATTGTAGTAGTTAATGATGAATTGCGCCAGATTCCTGAAGGCCGGCACGACAGTTTGCCCCGCTAGTTGTGTCCCAACAGGCTTATCCAACTTAACTAAAATTATAAACTTCGGGTCATAAGCTGGAACAAAGCCGATGAAAGTATTAACGACCTGGTTGCTGTAACCGCCGTGGACAAAATCTGGTATCTGAGCCGTGCCGGTTTTGCCGGCTACGTTATAGCCATCGATATGGGCCACTTGATTCGCTATAACCGCGCTGACCATCATTTGCACCGTTTGCCGCGACGCTTCCTCGGAAATAGTCCTACCCAGTGTTCGCGGGGCGTCTGCCGCGTTAATGTATGGTTTCATCATCACGCCGTGATTGGCGATAGAAGCAACCGCTTGAAGTAAAGTGATAGGCGTCGTAGAAATACCCTGGCCAAAAGAAGCAGTAGCGAAGTTTATGTCACGCTTATCGCTCTCCAGCGGCCGCAAACTTCCCACTACTTCTCCCGGCAAATCTATTCCTGACTTTTCCTTAAACCCAAACTTAGTAACGTAGGCGTAGAAAGCATCATTGCCCAAAGCCCGCTCCGCGAAAGCGGCGCCGGTGTTAAGAGACTGTTCTATGACGCCTGTCATGGTAGTAACGCCGTGCGCTTTCAAATCCCAGTTTTTAATAATCTTGCCATTAAGCTTAAGTGAACCGGTATCGTTGTAAGTCGTGCTCGGTGTGACCGCGTGAGCGTCCAGAGCCGAGGACATGGTGACCAGTTTAAAAATAGAACCAGGTTCGTAGACAGCTTGGACAGCCGGATTCAAAAAAGTCGCAACTTTAGAATCGCTGTAATTATTCGGATCAAAATTAGGAGAACTGGCCATCGCCAGAATTTTTCCGGTCCTCGGTTCTTCTACTATCACTGTTCCGCTCTCGGCTTTATACTGCTTCATCAAGCCAGTTAAAATATTTTCCGACTCTTCCTGGATTTTACGATCTATAGTCAGATGGATATCTTGGCCGTCTTCGGTGTCCGAAATAATTTTGTCTCCACTTGAAGACCCGGCTTTACCTCCTAACTCTTTCTGATAATAAAGTTCCACCCCATAGGCCGCGCCGACTTTGTCGTCAGCCGAAACGAAACCTAAAAGCTGAGCCGCTAATGTTCCTAATGGATAGAAACGACCTGAATTATAGCCAATATAGGCCCCTTTAAAGCCGGCACTTTCTACTTTACCCACCTCCTCGTCTGTAGCTCTTTTAACTATAAGTTCGTAGGGGTCTGTTTTTTTATCAAGGATAGCTTCTATATCAGCCAAAGCCTGGCCGCTGACGCCAGCTAAGAGTTCGCTGACACCCTCCCTTTCCTCATCCTTCACATCTTTAGGGACTGTGTAGATACTTGGATAGTCTCTATTAATAGCGGCTGGGATGGCGTTCCCGGCTTTATCGGTAAAATAGATATTGCCTCTCACGGGCTTGAGGCTTTGTTCTAAAGTAGAAAAGGCTTTAGCTTGATGCTTTTCACCCTCATTGACCTGTAAAACGTAAAGTCTAAAAATTAGCGCCGAGTAGAGAAGGGCGAAGAAACCTATTAGTACTGTGACGCGAACTGCCATTGGGGATTTTTTTCGGAGACCATGCCTTGCTCGGCAGCTAAAGCTTCCAATTTGGAAGAATCGGTCATGGCGTAAAGCTGATTCTTCAAACCTGCGTTTTGCACCCTGATTATTTCCAAATCGGATTCGTATTTAGCGATATCATGCTTCACACTCACTATCTCCGAATAAGTATATATGTAAAACACCGCTACGAGAATAAAAAGTCCGCCTAATGAAAACATTATTTTTATAAATCCGCTGTTTTTGTTTGGTTGTATAAGTGTCATTTGTTTTATTTCATCACTATTGCCCGTAGTTTCGCCGATCGACTCCTCGGATTATTTCTTTGCTCTTCGAGGTCGGCAGTAATAGGTTTCTTGGTGAGGATTTCTACTACTCCATCACGTTCCATCTGCCTGAAGGCCTGTTTCACCAGCCTGTCTTCCAACGAATGAAAAGAAATAATCGCGGCTATCCCTCCGGGACGCAGAATACTTTCCAGTTCGGTCAGAACTTGGGCCAAGTTTTCCAGTTCCTTGTTCACATAAATCCTTAAAGCCTGGAAAACGCGGGTGGAAGGGTCAATCCGCCCCCCTTCGTAAGACTTACCCACTGTGCCGCTGATTACGGATGCCAGCTCGCCAGTCGTCATAATTCTTTTCTTCTTGCGGGCCTCCACGATGCGTTTGGCAATCTGGCGGGAACGCCTCTCTTCTCCATACGTGTAGAAGACATCAGCCAGCTCTTTCTCACTTAAACCGTTAACGGCTTCGGCGGCTGTGGGTCCGGTGCTTCCGTAGGTCATTAGGAGCGGCTCATCTTTTCTGAAGCTGAATCCTCTGCCCGATTCCAATTGGCTGGAAGAAAATCCCAAATCCAGGAGCAGGCCGTCAGCCAGCCCAAGTTTTTTAT
>DASRUQ010000024.1:0-12014 GCA_035655355.1 Minisyncoccota bacterium | reverse complement strand
AGAAATGAGAATACCGGAGGCTATTAAGAAGTTCGTGTATATTTTCTCCGAGCTTCCTGGCATAGGCCCCAGGCAAGCCGTGAGACTGGCTTTTTATTTTATCCATCAAGGTTTGGCTTACGAAACTGAGGTTGAGAAATCGCTGGCTAATCTAAAGAATATTAAAATCTGCAAACAGTGTTTTTATATTCACGAAAACGCGGATGGTCTTTGCGAAATCTGCCGCAACCCCAAGCGTAACCGGAAGATTATAGCTATTGTGGAAAAGGAAACAGATTTGATGTCCCTGGAAAATACAGGTAACTTTGAAGGCAGATACCTTATCTTGGGGGACTTGAGGAAGAACGGAGTTCTAGAGACCCAGCAGAAGCTGCGTTTACAGAGCCTCAAAACTTGGATAGCCGAACAGCTCGGCGGTACCGCCGAAGAAATCGTAGTAGCTATTAACCCCAGTACCTACGGGGACCTTAACACTTCCCTTATAACCAAGGAAATGGAAGGGCTAGCTCTTAAAATCAGCAAGCTGGGGCGGGGTATCCCTACCGGCGGAGAAATAGAGTTCGCCGATGACGAAACTTTGAAGAGCGCGCTAGAGAGAAGAATATAATTCTTATATCTAAAATCGTTCTTGACAGCCATGCTGTTTTTCAATTAGTTTACTAGCGGATTTGTTATATTTTTATGCAAGAACAAAAAAAAGACTTACCTGCGCCAGCAGGAGAAAAAAGGGAGGGGCAGGACGAAGAAAAGCTCTTGGAGGGGGTTCTAGAAGCTAAACTTCTGAAAGAAGACCTGGATAAGGTCTCTCGTGAAAGAGATGAGTATTTAGACGGTTGGCGCAGGAGCAAAGCTGACCTTATCAATTATAAGAAAGACGAGTTAAAACGTTTGGAGGAAATGGCCAAATATGGGAACGTTGAGGTTATCCGCGACCTGATTTCTGTTTTGGATAGTTTTGAACTGGCTATTGGTAACCTGGAGAAGTCGGAGGGCAAGGTAGAAAAGGGAGTTTATATGATTAAGGCCCAGCTTGAAGATATCTTAAGAAGGCGGGGGCTTAATAAGATAAAAGTAGCCCCCAACGATAAGTTTGATCCTAATTATCATGAAGCCGTAGGAGTGATTGAAGGCAACGGCGAATCTGGTAATATTGCCGAGGAAGTTGAAGCTGGCTACTTACTGTATAATAAAGTTTTAAGACCAATCAGAGTAAAAATATTTAAGTAAAAACATATGGCTAAAATACTTGGGATAGATTTAGGAACTACCAACTCGGCTATGGCCGTTGTTGAAGGCGGCGAGCCGAAGGTTTTAGAAAACTCCGAAGGAGCGAGAACTACTCCTTCCGTTGTAGCTGTTTCCAAATCCGGCGAACGTGTGGTGGGAGTACTTGCTAAGCGCCAAGCAATAACCAATCCCCAGAATACTATTTTTTCCGTTAAGCGTCTTATCGGACGCAAGTTTAAAGACGAAGTGGTTCAGAAAGATAAGAAGATTTTACCTTACGAGATAAAGGAAGGAGCCGATGGGGGAGTAGAAATAAAAATAACCGACAGGTGGTATAAACCCGAAGAAATCTACGCCATGGTTTTGGGTAAGCTTAGGCCGATGCGGAAGCGAAACTCGGCGAGGCCATAGAGGAAGCTGTTATTACCGTGCCGGCTTATTTTGACGATACTCAAAGGCAAGCTACTAAGAATGCAGGCGAAATAGCCGGTTTTAAAGTCAGGAGGATTTTAAACGAACCTACCGCCGCCGCTTTGGCTTATGGGCTTAATAAGCAGAAAGACGAAAAGATTGTAGTTTATGACTTTGGAGGTGGCACTTTTGATATTTCTGTTCTGGAAGTAGGCGACGACACCGTGGAAGTAAAAAGCACAGGTGGCGATACTCACTTGGGAGGAGACGATTTTGATAAGCGCATTACCGAATACGTGGTGTCCGAATACAAGAAACAGGAAGGCATAGATATTTCTAACGACCCGCTGGCTCTGCAGAGGCTAAAGGAAGGAGTGGAGCGCGCCAAGCACGAACTCTCCACTGCGCTGGAAACCGAAATCAACCTGCCGTATATAAGTTCTGACGCCTCGGGGCCCAAGCACTTCTTGATGAAACTCAGCCGGGCCAAATTGGAATCTTTGGTACAAGATTACGTTGATAAATCCATCAAGCTTACGGAGCAAACTGTCGCGGAAGCCGGTTTTAAGCTGAGTGATGTCAATGAAGTGCTCCTCGTGGGAGGGCAGACCAGAATGCCGGCTATCCAAGATGCCGTTAAGAAGCTTTTTGGGAAAGAACCTCACCGGGGTATTAACGCCGACGAAGTTGTGGCTTTGGGAGCGGCAGTTCAGGCGGGTATCTTCCAGGGAGATGTTAAAGATGTCTTGCTGCTGGACGTTACGCCGCTTTCTCTGGGTATTGAAACCATGGGAGGAGTTTTCACTAAACTCATAGAAAAAAACACTACCGTGCCCACCGCCAAGACTCAGGTTTTCTCTACTGCCGCTGACAATCAGCCTTCAGTTGAGATTCACGTTCTCCAAGGAGAACGTGAGATGGCTTCCGATAACAAGACTCTCGCTAGATTTATCTTGGATGGCTTACCTCCATCGCCTCGTGGTATCCCGCAGGTGGAAGTAACTTTTGATATAAACGCCGATGGCATTTTAAACGTTAAGGCCTTGGATAAGGCCAGTTCCAAGAGTCAGTCTGTCAGGATTGAGGCGAGTACTTCTCTGTCTAAAGATGAAGTAGAAAAGCTCAAAGCAGAAGCAGTCCGGTACGCTGAAGAGGATAAGAAAAAAAGAGAAGCAGTGGAAACGAAAAATAAAGCCGAAAATCTTGTTTACGCGGCCACTAAAGCTCTAAACGAATCCGGAGATAAAGTTTCTGCTGAAATTAAAACCGCTGTTCAAATTAAAATAGATGCTCTTAAAGCTGCCTTGTCGTCCGATAATCAGATTGAAACAGAAAAAGCAGCCCAAGAACTCTCCCTGGAAATTCAAAAGATAGGTGGGGAGATGTATAATAAAGATGATGCTAACGGACAGTAGCACTATTTTAAACGCACCAGCCGAAGCTATAGATGCCGATCAGTCTATAGTTAAGATTTCCATTGTTATAGCAAGTGGAGTTTTACTTTCCGCTCTCACCAGTTACTTATTTGCCAACGGTTATTTATTATGGGGTCTTATTTCCCTGGTATTTCTCTCTGTAATACTTGTTCTGCAAAACTTTTTCATTAAAGGGTTTGATAAACTCTTTGCGGCAGCCTTCTTGGAAGCCGTTGGCGGAGCGGGATTTTTTTATGCTGATTTTTCCGGGGCGGTAGTTATCGTAGTTGCGGCTATGGTCGCGATACTCACTAAATCTTTCTTCGATGTCAGGCGTGAATTGGAAACATCTATCAAGGTTCGTTTTTGGAAAATATCCCAAGTATCTTTAAGCGCAACCATTCCGGCTTTGCTGCTTTTCTTTCTGGCGCTCCTTTCCGTTAAGGGTAATTTTTTTACCGAAGCCAACTTTACTAACTTTATTCTAAAACCGACGAGTCCGATAATAGCTGCTTATCTGCACGACTTCACCCCCAGTAAAAACACCAGAGAGTTTATCACTCAAATGCTCATCAGTAACTTTAGTGAGACTGATAAGCAAGTACTGGAGAAGCTCCCTCCAGCAGCTAAGAATCAAGCTATTTCTGGTTTGGTAGATAAATTCAGCACCAGCCTTGAGAGTTCCACCGGCAGTGTGATTGATCTTAATAAACCCATCTCAACCAACATCTATGCCGGTATTATGGCTGCTTACAATCGGCTGACAGGCAATTCGCGAATTTTCGCTATTATTATCGGCATTATCTCAATCTACTATCTTATCAGGAGCGTGATGCCCATTCTTTATTTACCGATAGCTTTCATAGTTTTCCTCTTCTACGAAGTAATCTTATCTACTGGGTTCGCCTTGGTCCAACTTGAATCCAGGAGCAGGGAAGTGATAATTTTGAAATAATGAATTATTACGAAGTCTTGGGGGTCAGTAAAGCGGCTACCACGGAAGAAATTAAAAAAGCTTATCGTAAATTGGCTCATAAATATCACCCCGATAAGACTGGTGGCGACGAAAAAAAATTTAAAGAGATAAACGAGGCTTATCAGATTCTTGCCGATTCTAAAAAACGTTCTGAGTACGATAGATTTGGCAGAGTCTCCTCCGGTGGAGGTCCCTCCGGTTTTGGCCCTGGCTTTGAGGGTGTCAATTGGGATATTAATTTCGGTGGTTTTGATAATGTCGGCGATTTAAACGAAGTTTTCGAATCCTTTTTTGAAGGCTTGGGTGTGAGGCCAAAAAGAAAAGTTTATAAAAGAGGATCGGACCTAGAGATCGGAGTGACTGTAACTTTGGAAGAAGCCAAAACCGGCAAGAGAGTTAATTTGGATTACCAGACCCAGACGACCTGTGTTACTTGTAAAGGTTTGGGGTCGGACACTAAAGCTGGATCTAAAAAATGTGAACATTGCGACGGCCGGGGGGAAGTCAGAGAATCGCGTAATACTTTCTTCGGTAATTTTGCTCAAGTGGTTACCTGTAAGCACTGTCAGGGATTCGGACAGATTCCCAATAAAGTTTGTGCTGCTTGTAAAGGTTCCGGCAGGGTTTATGGAAGCCGAACTGCCGTGTTGGAAATTCGTCCCGCTATAGAAGATGGCCAGCTTATCAAAATAAAAGGTATGGGTGAGGCTGGAGAAAGGGGCACCGAGTCCGGGGATTTATACATTAAAGTCAGGGTCTTACCCCACTCTAAATTCGAAAGAAAGGGGAACGATTTATACACTGTTCTTGCCGTCAATGTTCTGGATATCCTTCTGGAAAAGAAGATAAGGGTAGATACCTTGTCCGGCAGCCAGGCAGAAATTAAAGTGCCCTTAGGACATCATTTGACTCGTGATATTAGGGTTAAAGGAGAAGGGATGACTTCCGATAGGGATTTGATAATCAGACTAGATCCATACGCTCCGAAAGATATTCCTGCTGAAGCGAAGGCGCTTCTCTCGGAGCTTGAAAAACTGATTAAAGAATAGTAATCTTCGTTAAGCGCTTTTAACGAGGGGCTGCCCCCTATAGCTTAGTGGTAAAGCAGTTGCCTTTTAAGCAATTGATCAAGGTTCGATTCCTTGTGGGGGGACCACAATTTCCGCAATGAAAAGTTTCAGAACTAATTTAGTCATATTTATCTCTATCATCACCGTGGCTTCAGTCTCGGGTATTTTTTCCAGTCCTTGGGCTTTTGAGAAACTTCGTATTAATGACGGCCTCTGGAAGATTGGGCACACTGTTGGCAGCTGGACCGGTCACGAAGATTGGGGAAATAATTTTAAAATAAACGAACACTGGAATTTAGGTTTAGATCTCGTTGGGGGCACCTCTTTGATTTACGATATAGACCTCAAAGACATTAAGGCCATAGACAGGTCGGCTGTGGTGGCGGGGCTTAAAGAAGTTATTGAAAAAAGAGTTAATTTGTATGGCGTAGCTGAGCCTAAAGTTTCCATTGCTCAAAAAGGAGATACTTACGAACTTATTGTTGATTTGGCTGGCGTCCGAGACCTGAAGGATGCTGTCAATCAAATTGGAGCCACGCCTAGTCTTGATTTTAGGGAGGTGGTTCAGGATGGAGAGAATATTTCCTTCATTAAAACCGAACTCACCGGCCGGTATATTGCCGGAGCTTCCTTAACTTTTGATAATCTGAATAAACCTATAGTAACTTTGCAGTTCAACGATGCGGGAGCGAAGATTTTTGAGGACATCACCGGCAGAAATATCGGCAAGCCTCTGGCCATCTTTATGGACAACCAGTTAACCGACGCTCCTAGAGTCAACGAAAAAATTTCCGGGGGACAGGCGACTATTTCCGGAGGCGGGGCTGGCTTCACCGTTCCGGAGGCTAAAATTTTAGTACAGAGATTAAACGCCGGAGCCCTTTCTGCTCCAATTACCTTAATTAACCAGAGGACCGTCAATGCTACCTCTGCCGCCGATGCCCTTAACAAGGTCGTTGTGGCGGGAGCAATAGGCGCGGGACTAGTTATGCTCTTTATGGTTCTTTACTATCGAGTTTTCGGTATTTTCGCCTGCGCGGCTTTGATTATTTATACCGCTCTGTCTCTGGCTTTCATTAAATCGGGTCTCCTCGGTTTAATCCCATCGTTTACCATGACTTTGTCCGGTATTGCCGGTTTCATTCTTTCTGTGGGCATGGCCGTGGACGCTAACATTCTTATTTTTGAAAGGACCAGAGAAGAGTTAAAGAAAGGATTCACCAAATCTGTCGCTATCGAGGAAGGCTTTAAGAGAGCTTGGTTGCCCATTCGCGACTCTAATGTCAGCACTATGATTACGGCCGGTATTCTGTATTTCTCAACTTCCAGCTTCGTCCAGGGCTTTGCCCTCACTCTAGGTATAGGTGTTTTAATAAGTATGTTCTCTGCGATTTTCGTAACCAGGAATATGCTTAGATTATTTATGAGATAACTAAAATTATGAATATTGTTGGCAGAAAAAATATCTTCTTGGGGCTCTCGGCTATTTTAGTTGTCGCGAGCATCTTCAGTATTTCCCTTTATGGTTTTAAACTAGCTGTGGATTTTACCGGTGGCTCTCTCTGGCAGGTTAAAGTTTCAGGGAGCGATGCGGCTACGGTCCAGAATTTTTTTCAGTCGGATTTGAAGCTCGATGTCTTTGGCGTTTCTTATGATGCGCCCAGTGAAACTTATTCTTTGACCTTAAGAGAACTTTCCGACGCCGATAGGCAAACTAACTTTAGCCTTCTGCAGCAGAAATTCCCGGACTCGCAAGATGTTGATTTCTGGAGAGTGAGCCCCTCTATTTCAAAAGAGTTGAGACAGAAGTCCGTCACGGCAGTAGTTTTAGTAATGGTTACTATCTCTCTCTACATTGCCTTTGTTTTCAGAAAAGTTTCTAGGCCGGTAAGTTCCTGGAAGTACGGATTAATAACTCTGATCACCCTAGCCCACGATGTCATTATCCCCGCTGGATTATTTGCCGCTTTGGGCGAGTTTATCGGCGTGGCGGTTGATACAAATTTTATCGTAGCGCTTCTGGTGGTTATGGGGTTCTCCATTCACGATACTATCGTGGTTTTTGACAGAATCAGGGAGAATTTAACTAAATCACGGGAAGGTCACCACAACTTGGCCGAGATTATCAACAGAAGCCTTAATGAAACCATAGCCCGGTCCGTCAATACTTCCTTAACTCTGGTTTTGGTGCTTTTGGCCCTCTATTTCTTAGGCCCGATTAGTCTCAAATACTTTGTTTTGACGATTTTAGTAGGCACTGTCGCCGGCACATACTCTTCCATTTTTGTGGCTAGCCCGCTACTGGTAGTTTGGCATAACTTTTCCACTAGGAAGAGGCAAGCGTAGGCATTGACTTAAATACAAAAATATTGTAATCTAACAACATATGTTTGGCGTTACCCTTAATACCCGCCGTGTCTTGGAGGCTGCTATTGGAGAACTGGACCCAAGAGCGGCCCAGATTCTTAAGAGTCGCTATGGTCTTTATGGAGAAGAGGTAAAAACTCTTTCTTCTCTGGGTTCGTCCTACGGTTTGACTCGTGAGCGTATCCGCCAGATAGAAGAGAGCTCACTGAGCGCTCTTCGCGGCCATATAGACGAAGAAGAAGCTTCGTACATCCTGGGAGTTGTTAACGAATACCTGAACCACTTAGGTAACTTAAGGCGGGCCAAAGAACTGGCGCGAGACTTGCGTCTTATCTCTGGAATTAAATATGGCGAAGATACTTTTGGCAGTGAATTGACATTATTGGCGGAAGTGATGGGTGAGCCGTATGTAGTCATCGGCGACGACCATTTCTACGATGCCTGGCACAACGACAAAGAAGCTTATAAACTAGCTTCTCTTATTTCAAATAACCTGCGTAAGTCTAAGGAGCATGATTTTGATAAATTCATGGCGGCGGCGGTTAAAAAGTTTGAACTTCCGGAAACTATTATTATTAATTATCTTTCTATCTCCAAACATTTTAATGTCGGGCCTTACGGGGACTTGGGCGCCAGCCACTGGCCTCATGTTCAGCCCAAAACTGTCAGAGATAAGAGTTTCTTAGTTTTGAAAAAAGCCGAGACTCCTTTACACTTTAAAGAGATTGCAGATCTAGTAAATAAGTTAAGCAAGAAAAAAGATCATCCGGCTACTACTGTCCATAACGAACTCATCAAGGACCCAAGGTTCATTCTGGTGGGTCGCGGCACTTACGCCCTAAAAGATCGCCTTAAGAATTAATGCCTGATCAAATTCTCACAATTATTTCCACCATCCTGCAAAACATAACCTGGCTGGTGGTTCTTACCGTCTTTGTTTTTATCATGATTGACATCGGTAAGAGGTCTTGGCTTGTTGCCCTGCACCGTAAGACCTTAGCTGGTATGAAGTGGGTTCTCTTGGAAATCACCATTCCTAGGGGTAATTTGAAGTCCGCTAAGGCTATGGAGCAAGTTTTTACCAGCATCCATAGTATCAAATCAGGGCCCTTTAAATTTTGGGATACCTGGTGGAAGGGGAAGATGGAAGAATGGATTTCGTTTGAATTGGTAGGTGATGCCACTGGTATTAGTTTTTACGTGAGAGTGCCGGCGAAGAAAAGAGCCATGGTTGAAGCCGCCTTTCTTTCTCAGTATCCGGAGTCGGAAATTCACGAGGCTGAGGATTATCTGGCTCATTTTGGGGAGACCGTGCCTAATGATGTTTACGATCTTTTCGGCTTGGACTTCGTTTTGTCTAAAGACGATCACTTGCCAATAAGAACCTATCAAACCTTCGAAGAAAATATAGAAGAAAGAAGAATTGACCCTTTAGCGACTCTTTTTGAAGCCCTGTCCGCTATTCGAGACGACGAAACAGTTTTGATGCAGCTTTTAGTCAGGGGCACCGAAATTGACTTAAAAGATAAGGCCGACGAAATGATTAGTAAAGTTATGGGTCGGCCGGGAAAAGCCAAGAAAGCTACCGGTACAGATTTTATAATGAAGTTCATCACCAATTTTGTTATGGCCGTTAACCCCCTACATCCAGCCGAACCGGCTGTTTGGGGAGCGGCTAAAAAAGAAGACAAAGGCGGAGGAGCCAGGCCCTCTCCTGGAGAACAGGATATTTTGAAGGCAGTGGGAAACAAAATTTCTAAGACTACTTTTGAATGTATCTTAAGGCTTATTTATATAGACGGGAAAGAATCTTTTAATGACTCCAACGTTACCGCTATTCAGGGAGCTATCAGGCAATTCAATATCCCTAATATGAATGGATTTAAACCCAATTTTGCTACTATGACTATCCCAGGCTCGGTTGGCAGATTTGGGAGACAAGCCAAGCTGCTTAAAAAGAAGCAACAACTCTTTCAGGCTTACGTTGATAGAGAAATGCCTGAGTTGCCCAAAGCGCCGGGTAAGCTTAACCTAAAGACATCGGTTTATTCAGTTGAAGAGTTGGCTACTATCTATCATCCGCCGACGACTTACGTGGGCGCTCCGAACTTGAAGCACCTGGAAGCTAAAAAGGGCAGCGCTCCCATGAACCTGCCGATAGTGGAAGATTACGAATAAAAGAATATTATGGACGAAATTATTACGCCTCTAGGCAAAACCAATTTTAGAAAAGGGGAATCAGTCTTCGGCATTAAAACCGACGACAGGCGTCGCCATATCTATGTTATCGGTAAAACCGGCAGCGGTAAGACGACCATGATGGAAAATATGATTATTGAAGATATGATAGCCGGGCGCGGCGTAGGTCTTATTGACCCCCACGGCGACTTTGCCGAAAAAATTCTTCACTTCGTGCCTGAGGACAGGATTGACGACGTTATTTACTTTAATCCCGTAGACGTTAATTTCCCCATCGGGTTTAATCCCCTGGAAAAAGTAGGCGACGAACATAGGCATATTGTGGCCTCGGGGCTTATGGGAGTCTTTAAAAAGATTTGGCCCGATGTTTGGTCCGCTCGTATGGAATATATTTTAAATAACGCTATTCTATCCCTTTTGGAATATCCGAATTCAACTATTCTCGGAGTCATCAGGCTTCTGACCGATAAAGACTACAGGAAAGAAGTTGTCTCGGGACTAGAAGATCCTATTATCAAAAACTTCTGGATTAACGAGTTTTCCCGTTACACCCAGAAACTGGAGTCGGAAGCTACAGCCTCTATTCTGAATAAGATCGGCCAGTTTGTAGCCAATCCTTTAATCAGAAATATTATCGGTCAGCCTCACTCCACTATAAACATCAGAAAGATGATGGACGAAGGGAAAATCTTTATCGCCAACCTCTCTAAAGGCAGAATCGGGGAAGACAATTCCGCTCTTCTGGGCGCCATTCTTATTACCAAAATGCAATTGGCGGCTATGGGTCGCGTCAACATTCCTGAGAAAGAAAGAAAAGACTTTTATCTTTATGTGGATGAGTTTCAGAACTTTGCCACCGAATCTTTTTCCAGCATTCTTTCCGAGGCCAGGAAATACAGGCTTGATTTGGTTTTGGCTCATCAGTACATTGAACAGCTTGACGAAAAGGTTCGTCCGGCTGTTTTCGGGAACATCGGCACCATTGTGGTTTTCAGGGTCGGAGCCGAAGATGCCGAATTCCTGGAAAAGGAATTTTCCCCAGAGTTTCTGGCTACTGACCTGGTGAACTTGTCAAAATACAGTATTTATATAAAACTAATGATTGACGGTATCGCCTCTAAGCCTTTCTCGGCGGAAACTCTTCCGCCTAAGTCAATGGTAAACAGTTCTCCATTGGATACTATCATTGAGAATAACCGTGCTAAATACGGTACGCCAGCCGAAGCAGTGAGCCGTAAAATAAGTGAAGACCTCCAGAAGGGCAGGCAAGAGGTAGCCGAAAAATCAGAGAGACGTGAAGAGAGCTCCTTGGATATACTTGTTTCCCCTAAGAAAGAAAGGAAAGCTCCTAATTTGGAAGAACTGCGCGAAGCGCTCTCCAAGTCCATCAGTAAAGACAAACAGGCAGAAGATCAATAACCTATGCTTTCATATAACGAATTAAAACCCGGCACGTTTATTGTTCTTGAGGGAATACCTTGGGAAGTTTTAGACTACGAATTTTTAAGAATGCAGCAAAGAAAACCCGTGAGTAAAACCAGAATTAAGAATCTGGTTACCGGTTCGGTCAGGGAACAGACCTTCCACCAACAGGACTCTATCTACGAAGCCGAGATGGATAAGAAAGATATTAAATATCTTTATGGCCACCGTGGCGAGCACTGGTTCTGTTACCCCAAAGATCCCTCCAAACGTTTCCAGATTAGTGAAGAGAAATTGGGCGCTCAGGCGCTTTACCTCAAGCCGAATATGATTCTGGTAGCCCTAACTTTCGAAGATAATATCGTGGGCACCAAACTGCCTATTAAAGCCGAATATAAAGTAACCGATGCTCCGCCGGCAATTAAGGGAGATACTGCTTCGGGGGGAAATAAAACGGCCACTCTGGAGTCAGGTGCTAAGGTTAATGTTCCTCTTTTCATCAGCACTGGAGATGTTGTTCGGGTCAACACTGAAACAGGAGCTTATGTTGAAAGAGTTGAGAAAGCCTAGATTTTCAAAGCGAGTTTTTGTCGGCCTCTCGGGCGGAGTGGATTCTTCCGTAGCGGCCTATCTTTTAAAGAAGCAAGGTTACGATGTAGTCGGGGTTCATTTACGCTGCTGGAATAAAGACGGCTGTAACGTGGCTGACGCGGAAGATGCCAGGCGCGTAGCGGAAGTTTTAAATATTCCTTTCTATGTTTTAAATCTGGAAGAAGATTATAAGCGGGCGGTGGTGGACTATATGGTTAAGGGTTACGCTGATGGCTTTACCCCCAATCCGGATGTAATGTGCAATAAAGAAATTAAGTTCGGACTTTTCCTTAAGAAGGCCTTAGAGTTAGGCGCTGATTATATTGCGACCGGCCA
>DASRUQ010000023.1:0-4317 GCA_035655355.1 Minisyncoccota bacterium | reverse complement strand
GCCCGTTTTAATGGTGCCCCTTGGACACCGGATGCTTGGGAGGACAACGAATGGAATGGTAAAGTCCCGGGCGGAAGCGGTGAAGTCTGGCACTATAAGATTGTTTGGGTCGGACCGGAATTAGAAAATAGTCCTTATTGGCGTGAAGGCGGATATGCGGTCTGGGGACAATTTGAGGTAATAATGTCACAGGGTTCGGTAGATGGAGAGCACATCTGGGAAACTCACGCTATTCCAACGGGCTACGGCGGAAATTAAATAAGATAAAAGAATTTACGTTCAAAAATCGCTCTTTCCCGGAGCGATTTTTGTTTGAAAGCTTCACCCAAAGGGGGTAGGATAAAAAGGACAAATTAAGAATGTATATCAAAGTCAAAACCCATCCCGGCTCCAAGAAACCGAGAGTAATCAAAAAATCAGAGGATAGTTTTGAGGTTTATATTAAAGAAATGGCGGAAAGAGGACTGGCGAATAAGGCAGTTATAAAAGTTTTATCTTCGTGCCTCAAGGTGCCGGCAGGGAAGTTAAGACTGGTTACGGGAGCTAAATCAAGAAATAAGATTTTTGAAATAATAAAATGAAACTAAGAGTTGACGATAAAGCGCCCGATTTCAAACTGCCCGATCAGAAGGGGAATAATCATTCACTGAAAGACTACAGGGGAAAGTGGGTGGTTGTGTATTTCTACCCTAAAGATGATACTCCGGGCTGCACTAAAGAAGCCTGCGCGGTTCGTGATAATCTGCCAGCCTTCAAAGAACTTAAGGCTGCCGTTTTGGGAGTGAGTGTTGATTCTGTTAGAAGCCACGCTAAGTTTGCCGAAAAATATGGTTTAAATTTCACTATTCTGGCTGATGAAAGTAAAAAGGTGGTTAACCGATATGGTGTTTGGGCCAAGAAAAATTTTATGGGTAGAAAATACATGGGAACTCTCAGAACCTCATTCCTCATTAATCCCTCAGGTAAGATTGTTAAGATATATGAAAACGTGAAGCCCGAAGTTCACGCCGAAGAACTTTTGGAGGACTTAAAAGAAAACGAAAAATAAATTCACAAAACCAGAAGAAGAAATAATAAAAACTAATAAAACAAAAATATGAAAGGCTACGTAGTTAATATAGAAAAAGAAACTTTGGAGAACGCTAATTTCAGGAAAGTTCTCTACACCGCCAAAAACAGCCAGCTGGTTCTGATGAGTCTGGCTCCCGGAGAAGAGATTGGGGAAGAGATCCATCGACTGGATCAATTTATAAGGGTAGATAAAGGCAGCGGCAAAACTATCCTAAACGGAGTTGAGTATCCGATTAGCGACGGCTGGGCTGTGATAGTACCGCAGGGGACTAAGCACAATGTCGTTAATACCGGCACCGAGCCGATGAAAATTTATACGGTTTACTCTCCGCCTAACCACATTGATGGCACTGTACACGTCACTAAAGCCGACGCGGTAGCTGACGAAGAACGCGACCACTTTGATGGAGTTACTTCTGAAACGGTTTAGAAGCCCAGTTTTTCTTTGACGAGAATCAGGTTCAGATTTCTAGGCATAATGGATTTATTAAATATCCAAATCTCGCTGAGACTGGTGCCGGCATTACCCAACTCTTTCATATGCAAATCTTCCAGGGGGACAACATAATCTCTAAGTCTCTTTAAGCCTTCATCAAGGTTAGAAACTACTTTCTGAGCTCCTACTACCCAGATAACATTGGGGCTGGTGAAGGCATAGCTGGGTATCTGGCTGCCCGAGGCTGAGCCGACCACTAGTTCTCCCTCTTCTGTGATGGCGTGAACGCTGCCCAAAAAGTAGTCTGCTGAAACAGACTGCCTTCTTAACTCACTTTTCTTAGCCGGGTCAGTTTCGTTGATAATCGCATCTTTTAAATTCTTCCAAGGATGGTTGCCTGATTTTAATAAATCTACAAAACCTATCTCCTCTAAAGTTCTGGAAGCCCCAGTCATAACAGTTGCTCCGGCATTAATCAGATTCCTAACTTTATCCAGAGCTTCGGCCCGGTCTCCGACAATATATGTTTTCAGGTTTTTAGAACCGGTGACTAAGGCAATTTTCTCCAGAACCTCATCTTTGGCTAAAATCGTATAATCCATGACCCTATTTTATAGAAATATTAGTCGGTTGTATAATAGGCAGGTAATGATATCTTATCCTGAATTTCAAAACGTGGATTTGCGGGTTGGCAAAGTGTTGTCAGCCGAACGAGTGGAGGGCTCCGAAAAACTCCTTAAGTTAAAGGTGGATGTGGGGCCTGAAATAGGCGAAAGGCAGATAATCGCCGGTATCGGTAAAGTCTACGACCCCGAGATAATGGTGGGGCGGGAAATTATTGTGGTGGTTAACCTTGAACCCAGGTCTTTAATGGGTTTGGAGAGTCAGGGAATGCTTTTGGCGGCTGATGACGAATCAGGGCCAATTTTACTGGGTCCTAATAAAGATGCTCTGCCTGGAGCTAAAATAAAGTGATGAAAGGGGCGGAAGATAAAAATCCGGTTCTGGCTTCAACGCTAGCCGTCGTAAGAAAATCAAAAAGTGTCACCATCAGCAGAAAGGAAGTAACTCGTCTGGCCGAAGGGTGGAGCAAGTCCCGTGTTTCGGCTCCCATTTGGGATACCGAACATCATCTGGAGAGTAACGATACCAGGAGACTCGCTGATTATGTTATTTTATTGGACAGCCTCAATTTTTGTTTTTGGGCTCCCGATGAAGGCAATAAGTGGAGCGTAGATTACAGAGGAGAGATTTACCGCGGTTACTTCGCGCTCTCTACGTCGTTAAAAAAGTTTTTTGAGAATGAACCCAAGAAAGCTAACTTTAATTATCTTTCCCAAATAAGTTTTGAAGAATTTTCCTCCATCTTTCAAGGCGAAGGAGTTCTGCAGCTTCTTAAAAAACGCTGGGAAATTGTTCGCGCTGTGAGCAAATTTTTAGCAGATAACTACAGCGGGAACTCCGAAAGATTTGTTCTGTCCGGCGGGCACAAGGCGGCTAAATTAGTTCCCAAAATAGCCGGTGAACTGCCTTATTTTAACGATGAAGCAACCTACGGGGGCAAAAAGGTCTACTTGTGGAAACGGGCCCAGATATTAGTAGGAGATATCTACGGCATTACTAAAGGAGTGGGCGTTGGCTATTTTGATGATTTGGATTACTTAACCGCTTTCCCGGATTACAAATTACCCCAGATATTGAATCATTGGAAAGTTATAGAATACTCTCCGAAGCTCGTGGAAAAGATAAAATTCAGAACAGAGCTCAAACCGGGCAGCAATGAAGAGGTGGAGATAAGGAGCGCTACGGTTTGGGCAGTTGAATATCTTAAGGAAGAACTTAGAGCCAGGGGAGTCAGATTAAAATCTTTTGAAATAGATTGGCTATTATGGAATGAAAGTAAGAGAATAGAAATGAGTAAACCGCACCATTTAACTGCAACTATTTTTTATTAGAATGAAGATCCACAGATTTATAATTTCTAGTGATTTAAGCGCCGACAACTTGAAAATTGTTGACCGGGAAATTGTCGGGCAGATTAAAAATGTTCTTCATCTGAAGCTCGGTGAGAAAGTAATAGTCGGGGATGGCCGGGGGGAAGAAACATTGGCCGAAATAACTGGAATTGGTAAATCTTCTGTTGCTTTGAAGGCCCAAAGGTTGCAGAAGAACGGCAATGAACCGAAAAACTCAATTACTCTTTATTGTTCTATTTTAAAAAAAGAAAATTTTGAGCTTATTGTACAGAAAGTCACCGAGATTGGTGTTAAACATATCGTTCCGGTTATCAGTGAGCGGACAATTAAACTTGGCCTTAATCAAGAACGTCTGGAGAAAATCGCTAAAGAAGCCGCCGAGCAGTCCGGGAGGGGTGTTGTACCGGTTATTTCAGGGCCGATGTCCTTTGAAGAAGCGGTAGTTAATGTCTCTAAAGCGGGCAGCAACTTTCTCTTTGATTCGTCGGGGGAGGTATTTAAAGAGGAAGTTATTTCAAGCGATGAGATTTCGGCTTTCATCGGGCCCGAAGGGGGCTGGGTGGAACGGGAGTTGTCTTTAGCGAGAAGCCGCGGTTTTAATATCGTGAGCCTCGGTAAGCTTACTCTCCGCGCCGAAACTGCCGCTATTGTCTCTTCCTACATGCTGGCCCGCTTTTAATTAATTGAATGGAGTTTAAAATTATTAAAAAATCCAAGAAGAGCCGGGCGAGACTCGGCATTCTGAAAACTCCTCACGGGGAAGTGCAGACACCTGCTATTGTTGGAGTTGCCACTCAGGGGGTAGTTAAGACTCTCTCGGCAGACGAAGTTTTG
>DASRUQ010000022.1:0-5110 GCA_035655355.1 Minisyncoccota bacterium | reverse complement strand
AACACAAAGATGCGTAAACGCATCAAATATCCGTAAACGGATATCTACTCTCAACCGTGGCGAGACATCCCGAACCATCAGCTTCCTATGATCGATTGATTAGTAATGAACCAGATTTGCGATTATGCTATAAATTAAGACTACTGTCAAATGAAGAAATTATACGAAAAACTTCCGGTTAGCCCAGGCGTCTATTTCATGAAAGACGGTTTGGGCAAACTGCTCTATATCGGCAAGGCTGGTAATTTAAAACGCCGGGTGACCAGTTATTTTTTGCGTTCGCATGACAGAAGAATAGAGTCTATGGTAAGTAAAATCGCCAAGATTGAATATCGGGAAACAGACAGCGCCTTGGAGGCCCTTATTTTAGAGGCGGCGCTCATCAAAAAGAACCAACCGCCCTACAACGTTCTAGAGAAAGACGACACGAGCTTTATATATATTGAAATAACCAAAGAGACATATCCCAGAGTCTTATTGGTGCGGGGTAGAATGCCTATTAAGGGAGAGAGATTCGGCCCGTTTCTTTCCGCTCAGCAGTCCAGACAGGCTTTAAAGTTTATTAGAAAGATATTTCCTTTCAGTGTTCACCCGGTAGATAAAATAGGAAAGCTTACCAGGCCTTGTTTTGAGTATGAGATAGGTCTTTGCCCCGGAACCTGTGTGGGGGCCGTGAGCCGCACCGATTATCTAAAGAATATCAGGAACATCAAACTATTCCTGGAGGGCAAAAAGAAAAGAGTTTTAAGCAACCTCAAAAAAGAAATGGCTCAAGCGAGCAAGAAAATGGAGTTTGAACAGGCCGCCAAGATCAAGAGACGCATCTTTTCTCTGGAGAACATTCAGGACGCTGGTTTCATTAATGAAACCGAAACTATACGCGAAGGAAAGAAATTGCGCTTGGAAGGTTACGACATTTCCAATATTTCCGGTGATTCCGCTGTCGGCAGTATGGTAGTTTTTGTGGGAGGCAGACCCGCTAAGTCCGAATACCGCAAGTTTAAAATTAGGGGGTCAAACAGACCTGACGATACGAGGATGATGAAAGAGATGCTGACAAGAAGGTTTGGTAATGATTGGACTCACCCTGACGTGATTTTGGTAGATGGCGGGTTGCCTCAGGTTAATGCGGCTAAAAACGTCTTACACAAACTAGGGTTGAAGATTCCTCTAGTGGGTATCGCTAAGGGGCCGGAAAGAAAGAGGAATGACTTCTTCGGCAACATTCCGCTTGGAGTAACCGAAAAAGAACTGATAGCTTTGCGGGACGAGGCTCACCGCTTCGCCATCAGATACCATAAAAAGATTAGGGCAGAAAAATTCTTAAAGAAGACTAAATAGTCCCGCTAGTTGATTGAAGTCTAATTTCTGTTATTATTCTGCTGAAAGATTCTGATGAAAAAGTTATCTATCGGTATAGTCGGTTTGCCAAATGTGGGGAAGTCCACGCTTTTTAAGTTACTTACGAGCCAGGATGTAGTGGTGGCCAATTATCCTTTTGCCACTATTGACCCCAATGTTGGAGTCGTTATTGTACCCGACGAGAGACTGGATAAGCTTGCCGAAATGAGCCATTCCAAGAAGGTAGTGCCCGCGGTAATTGAATTTTACGACATAGCGGGACTGGTTAAAGGCGCTTATAAAGGAGAAGGCTTGGGTAACCAGTTTTTGATGCACGTAAGAGACGTAAAGGCTATCGTGCAAGTGGTAAGAGTTTTCGGTTCGGAAGAAATTGTACACGTGGAAAACAGCGTTGATCCGAATAGAGACATAGATATTATTAATACAGAATTGATTTTAAAAGACTTGGATACTGTTGATAAGCGTTTGCAGAGTTTGGAAAAAGAAGCCAAGACCGGAGATAAGGAAAAGGTGAAGGGCGTGGAAATGGTTAAACAGGCCAAAGCGGTGCTGGAGGCCGGAAACTTTGTGAAAACTTTGGATAAAGAAATAGTTTTACACCCGTCAGTAGCGGAACTTAATCTTTTAACAGCCAAGGCGGGCATCTATTTATTGAACGGTGCAGAGAGTGACGCTACTCAAGCTTTGAAGGATAAAATAACTGCTTTAGGGTCAGACTATGTGGTGGCTGATTTGTCGGCTGAAAAAGACTTAGGATTTTTAATAAAGAAGGCTTACGAAGTACTTGGTTTAATGAGTTTCTTTACGACAGGAGAAGACGAATCACGTGCTTGGACAACCGACCAGGGAGCTACAGCGCCCCAGGCGGCTGGCGAAATCCATACTGATTTTGAGAAGAAATTTATCAGGGCCGATGTCATTGATTGGCAGAAACTTCTGGAAGCGGGAAGCTGGCCTGCAGCCAGACAGAAGGGCTGGATCCGCACCGAGGGTAAGGATTATGTAGTTAAGGACGGTGAAGTGCTGGAAATTAAACACGGTTAACTTTCCACTTAGAAAAATAGGTGTCATAATTTATACAAAGCCTGCTGATGCTGAAGATTTATCATAAAAAAGTTAAAGACAAGGAACTTAAGGAATTGGATCAGCTGGCGGCTGGTTCTTGGGTGAATGTGGAAAGCCCCACGGAAGAAGAGGCTGTCTTTCTTAGAGATAAACTGTTTTTAGAGGAAGATCTTATCAAGGATGCCACGGATCCTTACGAAGTCCCGAGGTTGGAAAGGCAGAAAGATATTATCTACTTTTTCACCAGGGTCGCTATCAGGGAGGATGACGGCAGAGTAGCTACAACTCCAATTTTAGTGGCTGTGACGCCTGGCTTTGTGGTTACCGTTTCAAGCAGGGAATTAAAATTTTTGGATAACCTTAAAAAGGCGGCGGATTTTTCAACTACACAAAGGACCAATCTTGTTCTGCAAATCTTTGAATCAATTAATGCCGAATACTCCAAGTTTTTTACCGAAGTCACGAGAAAAGTGAGGAGTTCTGTGGCTAACGTGGAAAGAGTGAGGAACGAAGACATAGCTCAATTTGTGGCCTTTGAGGAAGTTCTGGCTAACTTCATAAATTCTCTTGTTCCCACGAATGCCAGTTTGAGGAATATCCTCTCCGGGAAGTTCATTGGCCTTCATAAGGAAGACGAGGAATTAATTGAAGACCTGCTTTTGCACAACACCCAGCTTATTTCCAATTGTGAGATAAATTTAAAAAGCATCACTAATATCCGCGAAGCTTACTCAAGTATTATGACGAATAACTTGAACCAATCTATTAAGATACTGACCGTACTTACGGTTATCATAGCCATTCCGACCCTAGTGACCAGCTTTTACGGCATGAACGTGTCTCTGCCGCTTTCGGGGTCGCCCTTCTCTTACTTAATGGCGATAGGGATCTCCGTTGTTATCTCTGCTTTAGTGCTGATGATATTCATCAGAAACCGCTGGCTCTAAAGCTTGAATAAAAGGCCTTTTTTAGACTAATCTTACTCGTGTATGGAACTAGACGTTAAATATGTGGCTAAGCTCGCCAGAGTTAAGCTCACAGAAAAAGAAGAGAAAAAGTTTTCCAATGACCTCGTTAAAATCCTGGACCATTTTAAGGATCTCCAGGCGGTGGATACGGAAGGCATTGCTCCCTTAACCGGCGGACACAATTTGAAGAGCGTGATGAGAGAAGACAAGGCTGAGCCGTTTAAGGACGTAGAAGAACTACGTGAAGCCTTTCCCGATAGAGACGGTAATTACCTGAAAGTGCCGCCAGTTTTTGAATAATGGATAAACTAAGAGATCTAACCATAAAAAAATTTCATCGGGGGCTTCTGGATAAGAAGTTCTCTGCTTTGGAAATCGCCCAGGATTTTTTCAAGTATATTGATGTCCGGGATAAAGAGATAGACGCTTATCTGAGTCTCCGTAAAGATGAAGCTTTAAGAGAAGCAGAAGCGGTGGATGTGGCTTTGGCTGGTGGGCAACAAATTGATATCCTCTCCGGAGTGCCGTTAGCTATCAAGGACAATATGCTGATTGAGGGCGGTCTCGCTACAGCAGGCTCCAAGATATTGAAAGCTTATAAAGCCGCTTATGACTCTACTGTTATCAGTAAGCTGAAGGATAAGGGAGCGGTATTTTTGGGTAAAACCAATATGGATGAGTTCGCCATGGGCAGTTCTACCGAAAACTCGGCTTTCAAAGTTACCAAGAATCCACATGACTTAACGAGAGTTCCGGGAGGTTCCTCGGGTGGTTCTGCCGCCGCTGTGGCATCCCACATGGCTATTGCCGCACTGGGAAGCGATACGGGAGGTTCTATTCGCCAGCCGGCATCTTTCTGTGGAGTGGTGGGTCTTAAGCCTACTTATGGAGCTGTTTCCAGGTTTGGACTGATGGCTATGGCTTCCTCACTTGACCAGATAGGGCCTTTAACGAAGACAGTGGAAGATGCCGCTATTTTATTTAAAGCTATCGCGGGACAAGACAAGCGGGATTCAACTAGCGTAGAGAAAGAGTACGGAGATAGTCTCACTAATCCTAAACTGGAAGATATTAAAAACTTAACTGTCGGTATTCCCGATGAATATTTTATTGATGTCTTGGATAAAGAGGTGGCCGATTCAATTCACGATGCGATTAAAGATTTGGAGAGCTTAGGCATTAAGGTTAAGAAGATTAGCCTGCCTCACACTAAAGACGCCTTGTCCGTTTACTACATCATTATGCCCGCGGAGGTCAGCACCAACCTGTCCCGTTTTGACGGCATCCGCTACGGCACTCGTGAAAAAGCCAAGAACTTATCGGACCTGTATTTTGAAAATAAAGGAGCCGGTTTTGGCGCGGAGGCTAAGCGAAGAATAATTTTGGGAACTTTCGTGCTGTCCGCCGGTTATTACGACGCTTACTATTCTAAAGCTCAAAAAGTGAGGCGGTTGATTAAAGAAGATTTTGAGAAAGTGTTTGAGAGCGGGGTGGATGTTATTCTGACGCCTGTCGCTCCTACTCCGGCTTTTAAGATTGGGGAGAAGACTGATGACCCGCTCAATATGTATCTGTCGGATATTTTTACCATTCCATTGAACTTGGCAGGTTTGCCTGGTGTTTCAATTCCGGTCCGAGGCGGGGAGGGGAAGCTGCCGGTTGGATTTCAGCTTATTGGAAAGCCTTTTAGGGAAGCCGATATTTTGGGAATCGGG
>DASRUQ010000021.1:0-6201 GCA_035655355.1 Minisyncoccota bacterium | reverse complement strand
ATCGCTAGCGCCTGAAATAGCCCCACTAAGAACGACTGCTTATAGGTTATTTCTTTTACGCCATCGCCGTGAACAACTCTGTCTTTATACCAAAGCTCAAAGAGTATTAAAGCTAAGCCTCCCAGAGCCAATGACCAAAGCACTACGTAAGAATTACCCAGCAAATACTCTTTAACAACTTTATATAAAGCGAGTCCGATAATTCCGGTAGGAACGAACGCGACTGCCAGCTTCTTGATAAGTTCCAGGTTTAAAAAGGATTTCCAATACAAAAAAACCACGGCCGTGATGCCACCCATCTGTATCGTTATCTCAAAACTCTTCAGAAATTCTGTCTTGGGGATGCTGAGCAGCTGGCTGGCCAGCACTAAGTGACCCGTGGAAGAAACAGGCAGAAATTCAGTCACGCCCTCAACTATGCCTAAAATAACGCTGCTTAAGAAATCCATTTATTTCGTTTATCATAGCATGTTATGCGGGGTTTATTCGCTAAGTATTGACAAAATAGCTAAAATATTACTATCTTATAGCGCTTCTAAAAGGTTCCCTTATTAATCGAGAGGGGACTTCCGTTAGGAGCCCCTCTTTAACAATTAAATAATAGTTATGAATACGACAAGTATCATAGACAGGAAGACGCTCTCGGTTAGCACCACTGGTTTGTTGGGCAAATGGTATATGTACTGGGTTAAGTTGGGCGGTAAGAAGCCTGCCCAGGAAAGTCTTTGCCACTTCATGCGGGTGTTGCTCATCTGGGCGCCTCTCCGTTGGTTCTTCCTGGCTCGCACCGAGTCAGTTAAATTGGTTGCTCCGTGGAGCGTCGCCCTTGCGGCTTGGCTCGACTTGAGTTTCCTTCTGGCGCCACAATCTACACTGCACTCTCTTTTCCTCTTGGCGCAAGCTTTGATGATTTGGGCAGTGATTCTGGTTAACGCCGTGGTTCTTATAGCCATCCTGGGTACAGTACTTGGCAGCAGCAAGTCAAAAACTCTGCTCTCCTGGCTCAAACGCGAAGGCTTGGACCCGTTACTCAAAGTGATGGGAACCAAGATTCTCATTGTTCCTGTTTGGCTCTATACCCTCGTGGCGATTATAGCGACGTCGTGGTTCTTCCTTCCGGGGATAAGACCCATGCTCCTCACTATAGCTATCGCTGTAGTAGCGGTAGTTTTCTTTATAGGCTTCCTGGCCGGGTTCTCTCTCGTTGGTGATAAAATCAGCGGAGCGATTAAAGCTCGCAGGAGAAATAAAGAGACGACAGTGACTGTTAAAAGTCCTGCGCGGGTTGCTATCGGCGAATTCCTGGCTCTCTCCAAGAACTACCTCGCAGCTAAGAAGGCGAAAATTTGTCCGTTCATTGATATCCAAACGACCGCTTAACCGCGGTCATCAAAATAGCCACCCCTAGAAGCAGGTGGCTATTTTAATAAGCGAAAAGAAAGAGGGTTGTATAAAAATATTCTGACATCTATTGCGATTGACAAATCAGCTATTTTGTTGTACAAGTAAGTTCATAGGTCGGTTCGTTTATTAGTAGCTGCTTAATTAAGAATATCCAGCCGCTTAAGCGGATCGGACGTTCTTTTAAAACTTATGATTGGATTAACTGCTTCAGCTGTTAGCTTGTTGTTTGTGCTGGTTATGGGTTGGCTCTCGTATAGGGATAAATTCTTCTCGGTCAAACAAATGACCGATAGGGGAATATCTGCCGGGTTGCCTTTCTCGGTTCATCACGGCATGTGGGGAGACTTGTTTATTATCACGCCTCTGGTTGGATTGATAATCAATTCTCATCAATGGTCTGTAATTCAGATGGTAAGCGCGTTGCTCTTTGGCATAATCGTAAGCGCCGTTATGCATAAGAGCTACACCTTAGCCGCTAAACACGAAGCTCTGACAGAAAATGGGAAACTTACCGCCGCCGGCCAGGTGCACGCTGTCTATATGGCGTTGGCCTTGGGAGTGTTTTCACTCTTCTACATCTATACTCCGGCTCCGTCCCACTCACTGCTCGTCTTAACCTCTGTGTTGCTCGCGATTCATATTGTGATAGGCACACAGGTAGTGTTCAGCTTCACTAAGCCGAAATGGTTTCCATCTGACCCTCTCAAAAATCCAGCCACTTGGCTGGTCGTAGGTAGCGTTTGGGTGTTTCTCCTTTGGAGGACCCTGCTGCTACTCGGGCTTTTATAGCCAAAAACCGGACCCTTCAAAGGTTCGGTTTTCAGTTTCTGATGTTTTTCGGTGCAGCAAAGTTAACTGTTGCTCCCGGCGACATAGCCGGTAGTCCAAGCGAGCTGCAAACTGTAGCCGCCGGAAGGGCGGTCAATATTCAAGACATCGCCAATAATATACAGATTTTGTAATAGACGGGATTGCATAGTCTTAAAATCAATTTCTTCCAAAGCCACGCCCCCTGAAGAAACAACAGCTTTATTGGCGCCCAGCAAACCCTTAACGTTAAGCGGGATAGCCTTAAATAGCTTAACTAATTTTATTCGGTCTTCGCGTCTAACGCTGTGATTTGGCGTGTCGCCGTTAAGTTCAGCGAGTTCTAATATGGATGAAACAAGCGCCGCCGGAATGAGTTTGTTTAAAATATTCTTTAATTTCTTATTGCTTTCAACTGTCAGAAGTTCCTGAAGTTTTTGTTTAAGGGCGCCGTGGTCAAGACTGGGAAATAAATCCAGCTCTATAATCACCTCGCCGTATTGCAGAAGTTCGCCGATCCCTCTGCTCATATTTAAAATTGTCGGGCCGCTCACGCCAACATGAGTAAAAAGAAGCCTGCCCTTTTGAACTTCGTGGCACTGCCCATTCTGCAATGTTGTAAGCTTAACATCTTTAAGTGTCACTCCGCCTAGATTTTTAACCCAAGCGTCTTTCAAGGTTACGGGCACCAGCGCTAAATCGTTATCTACAATTTTATGCCCATTTTTCTTAAGCCAGAGAAACCCGTCTCCGGTTGAACCGGTCTCCGGTCTGGAAGTACCGCCGGTAGCGACAATGCATGAATGGGCCAGTATTTCTGTTTTGCCCTTCTGCCCGGATCTATCTTCAAGGCGGATAACAATATCTCCCGCCTTACTAGGGGAGAGACTAGTCACAGCAGCGTTAGTTTGTATTCGCACACCGCCATCTTTTATATAAGCAACGAGTACATCCCAAACCGACTGAGCTTTATCGGATGCAGGGAAAATTCTTCCTTCTGCTTCTTCTTTCGTGTTTAAACCGCGTTCGTTAAAAAACTGGATGGTTTCTTTTACTCCAAATTGGGAGAAAGCTGAAAAAAGAAACTTCCCGCTGCCTTTATATTTAGCGAGCATCGTTCTGACCTCGGGCTTGTTATTGGTTAAATTGCATCTTCCACCGCCGGTTATGAGAAGCTTTTTACCCAATGTTGGATTTTTCTCCAGTAATAAAACAGACTTTCCTAGTCTGGCCGCTGTCCCAGCCGCCATCATCCCGGCCGGTCCGCCACCGATAACCACTACATCCCATAGATCGTCTGCTCCTGCGTTCTTTCTCATAGTAGATTGTCCCGAAAAGCCCTTAACTATTTGTCCATAAACCGCTTCTCGTAAGCCAATCTTAAGTTATCGTTTTCGTTTAACCTAAAAGACATAGTGACTTTAGTCCCGTCTTTTTTGGTAAACACTAAAGTAGAATTTTTACCCAAGTGAGCTTGTTTGCTTATGTATTTAGTGACACCGCCTTCTTTTTCCCGCACTATCCGTTTCGCTTCTTCGTCTAGTTTTTGGTTAAGCTGTTCAAGGGTAATAGGAATATAAGTTTTAGTAGGTTTATTCATTAGGCTTGAATTATACCTCATTTTTAGAACTTTATCCAGCGTCTTTCCGCTGGGGAATAGACCCCGTGGAAAGTAGGTAGGGTTAGCAGCAATCGCGTTGTATTCAATTAATCTCCCTTGTTATTAAAGTCGGCTCCGTGTCGGCTAGAATGACGTTAAAAAATAATTGGCCGATAACTTGATTACCCGAAGTCTCTACGCTCACCTTCCATTTCCCGGGAATTAAATCCTGCTCTACTGAGAATGTCCGATAACCTCTTTCTCGGCCTCCTGTCACAGGAAGAATAATGCGGTTTTTGGTAACCCACATCTTGGTAGTCTCGTTGTAGTATTGCCATTCGTGAATCATATCGGTATTGAAGTAGGCAGGAGAAAATATGGCGCTATACGCATAAAGCGGAGCGCCGGGCATCAAATGAATATCTTCATATAGTTGTAAAAAGCCGAACCTGCCCTGATCCTCATATTTTACGGTGTATTTGCCAGGACCGTTTATAACAAACGATTGGTAGACTCCGGCATCTTTAAGTGATAACGGCAACGGGGGAATAAGATTGAAAAAATACAGGGTATTCACGGAGATAAAAATACCAAGTATTGAAACGAATAATAGATTTCTGCTCTTGGAAAATCTTTCTCTCGTAAAATATTTCAGGATAAAGAGAAAAATCCATATGACGGCCAAGCTCGCTAAGCCACTTAAAATAAAAACACCATCGCCAATTTTGTGGAGCAAGACCGGCACAAAGTAAATCGCGAACAACATGATAGATAGAAAAAGGAAGCTGATTTGAAAAACCAGCCGCTGGTAATGACGTTTTAGCCGTTCATTGGCGAGAAAAGCGCCGGCTAAAATCACAAAGAAAGGCCAACTGGCGAGCAATGTTCCGCTGCGGAAATAGAACACCAAGTAAGTGCCCAAAATTCCTCCGAAGAAGAATTGGAGGGTAGTCATAAGCCAAAAATGAGTCTGGCCCGGATTCATCACGTCTTCTCCTTCATTTTCACGAAGATTAATAAAAACAATAAGCGCCGCTACCAGCACGAGACGGGATACCACCCAGAAGTTCTCCAGGAACATATCTACTCTGGTTAGGGTTACGAAATCAAAAACGAAACCGCCGACCAGTGAAACGGAAGAAATAGGCCGTTCAAACCTGCCGTACCAACTTAGCACTTTCTTGAGGGGGAATACCTTTAGAGCCATTAATATAAATATACTACACAGTATTGATATTTCTGGTACCTGCCTGGCCTCCTGTATGCACAGGCATGGCGCAAGCAAGTTTGAAACTATTCTGAAGACTTCCAAGAATTAGTTGTAATGGTATAGTGTTTAGTATGCATATCTCTCGTGAAGGGAAATTTATCAGAACCGATATCTGGCGTGAGGGGGAATATCTTGATTTGTGGAGCATTCCTCATTTACTCTCCGGCATAACACTGGCTCTGGCGATGCACTTTTTGGGATTCGCGGCAATCCCGACGTTTGTGGTTGCTTTTCTCATATTTGTTACGTATGAGATGTTTGAGGTTATTGTAAAAATCGAGGAGACGCGAATGAACCGTATCCTTGACGTTGTCGTCGGTATGGTAAGTTTCATGCCGACGTTTCTTTTCGCGGCAAGGCTCAATATTTCACAGGCGTTGGCATTATTAGCTGTAGTTGGGATAGCTAACGCCGTGTTAAGTTCCATCGGTTGGTGGGAATCACAGAAAGCAGCAGTGTTTGAAAAGAAATTACGCGCTGAAATAACAGAACAGAAAATAGCGATGAAAAGACGCCGCAGCGAAAGGAAGAGGAGGCGCCGAGAGCGCCGCGCTAAAAAATTTCTCTAAAACTATGAGTCTCGCGAAGCGCGCAGTAGAAAAACTACTTAAGGAAGCTGATATACAAGTAAATGGGGGTCGTCCCTGGGATATCCGTATCCACAACGAACATTTTTATGGCGCGGTCTTCAGGAATGGCAGCCTGGCTTTTGGAGAAACTTATATGGCGGGCTGGTGGGATAGTGACAAATTGGATGAACTGATTGCGCGGCTTTTTTCCAATAAAATAACGGAAAAAATTCGCCTGACACCATCTACTATCCTTCTCTTTATTGGGGCGGTTTTGGGAAATCCATGGAGGAAGAAAGACGCTTTTAAAATCGGCCGCCGTCATTACGATCTGGGCAACGATCTCTTCAAGCGGATGCTTGATAAGCGGATGACTTACACCTGCGGCTACTGGAAAGACGCCAAAACCTTAGATGAAGCGCAGGAAGCCAAACTTGACCTCGTGTGCCGTAAGTTGGACCTCAAGGCGGGACAGGAAGTTTTAGATATTGGCTGCGGCTGGGGTAGTTTTGCTAAGTTCGCGGCCGAAACATATGGAGTTCGTGTAGTTG
>DASRUQ010000020.1:0-6448 GCA_035655355.1 Minisyncoccota bacterium | reverse complement strand
GCTCAGCTCATTCTTTCCTTTGTGGTGGGTTTTATGGTTTTCGCGGGGCTCTGGTTACTCGGAGTTAAATACGCCGTAATTCTCGGTATCTTTGCCGCCATCTTTGAGCTTATTCCGATTGTTGGGCCGATTTTTGCGGGTGGCCTCGCTGTCGTTATTGGGTTTTCAGAATCTGCCGCCACAGGTATTTATGTACTGCTTCTCTTTTTGGTTATTCAGCAACTGGAGAATCACGTTCTGGTTCCTATTATGATGCAAAAGGCCATAGACGTTCACCCGGTGGTTATCCTTATCGCTCTTTTAGGGGGAGTAGAGTTAGCCGGTTTCGTGGGCCTAATCCTGGCTGTCCCCGCTGTGGTGGTAGCGAGTGAAGTGGTTAACGACTGGGTGGCTCAGAAAGAAATAAACCGCCGCCACTTAGACGTCTAAGGCCAGCGATTATTACATATGAATCATAACTCCGGGAAATCGAGCTATTATCTGACGACAACTTTGCCGTATGTTAACGACCGTCCGCACATCGGGCATGCTCTGGAGTTTGTGCAGGCCGATACCATCGCCCGCTACAAAAGGCTTCAAGGCTACGACGTCATACTGAATTTCGGCACGGACGAACATGGCCAAAAGATTTATAAGAAAGCCATAGAGGAAGGTAAAGACCCCCAGGCTTACGCCGATGAATACGCGGCTACCTTTGATGCCTTAAAAAGGATACTTAATTTTTCCTACGACAGGTTTATCCGTACCACCGATCCCGATCACAAAGAAGCCGCGAGAGCCTTCTGGAGAATTTGTCTCGGCAAGGGAGATATCTATAAGAAGTTCTATAAAATAAGATATTGCGTTGGCTGTGAATTGGAAAAAACCGATTCTGAGCTGATTAACGGCAAATGTCCGCTTCATCCCAAAATGGAAGTAGAGGATAGAGAGGAAGAGAATTATTTTTTTAAACTTTCCAAATATCAGAACGACTTGGTTAAACTTTACACCGACCGCCCTGACTTTGTAGTGCCCAACTTCAGGCTTAACGAAATGAAGTCCCTTATAGAGCGTGATGGGCTACAGGACTTCAGTATTTCCCGCCTGAAGGATAAAATGCCCTGGGGCATATCAGTGCCGGAGGACGATGCTCACGTTATGTACGTTTGGTTTGATGCCCTTATTAATTACGTTTCTACTATTGGCTGGCCGAAAGACATGGAGAAATTCGCCAGATATTGGCCGGTAGTTCAGTTCGCCGGCAAAGACCAAGTGAGGCAGCAAGCCGTTATGTGGCAGGCGATGTTATTTTCGGCAGGGCTCCAGCCCTCCAAACAAATCATCATTCATGGTTTCATAGTCGGGGAGGGGGGCATAAAAATGTCCAAGAGTCTGGGTAATGTCATTGACCCCTATGAAGTGGTGGAGCAGTACAGCACAGATGCCTTGCGTTACTTTTTACTCCGCCACATCCATCCTTTTGAAGATAGCGAATTCACTGTTACAAAGTTTAAGGAAGCTTACAACGCCAATCTGGCCAATGGCTTGGGTAATTTAGTGAGCCGTATTATGAAAATGTCTTCAGACTACGGCGTGACCGCCAACCTCGCCAGTCGTGAAGAAATACTGGAGAGCGATTGGGCTGCTTCTATTTTTGACCATCTTGAAAAATATGATTACAACAGAGCCTTGGACGAAGTTTGGTCAGAGATCCAGAATCTGGACGCTTATATCGGAGTAAAAAAACCTTTCCATCTTATCAAGCAAGACGAAGCCGAAGCTAAAAAAGTTGTGGCCACGCTCGTTGAGGGACTGTGGAGAATTGCAGTTATTCTAGAGCCTTTCTTACCGGAAACTTCGGAGCATATTCAGAACCTGGTGGGTAAGAACGCAGTTCCGGAGAAACCTTTATTCCTTCGCAGGGATTAAACTAAACTAAATTAGACTAAGTTAATGAAGCCTAAATTAATAGACGTTCACACTCATGTTCAGTTTGCCGCCTACGACTCGGATATGACTGAGGTTATTGATAGGTCGCTTAAGTCAGACACTTGGCTTATTAACGTAGGTACTCAACAAGACACATCTGCCAAAGCCGTAGAAGTAGCGAATCTTTATAAAGAAGGTGTTTATGCCACTATCGGTTTGCACCCCATTCATACCGAAAAGTCTTACCACGATAGTCAAGAACTCGGTGGGGGAGAAACGGCTAAAGATTTTACGAGCCGCGGAGAAATATTTGACTACGAGTTTTATAAGAAACTGGGAGCCGACCCTAAGGTCCTGGCGATAGGCGAGTGCGGTTTGGATTACTACCGCCTAGAGGAATCTTCCCGTGTTAAACAACTGGAAGCCTTTGAGTCTCAGATAAAACTTAGTTTTGAGCTAAAAAAACCGCTGATGATCCATTGCCGTAATGCTTTCAGGGACCTAATTGATTGTCTAATTAAAAATAAAAACAAACTTAACGACCTGCCCGGCATCATTCATTTTTTTACCGGTACTCCGGAGGACGCCGCCGAATTAATGAAGCTCGGGTTTTATTTCTCTTTTGGGGGAGTCACGACTTTTACCAGAGATTATGACGCAGCTATTAAAAAAATCGGCTTAGATAGAATTGTTTTGGAAACAGATGCGCCCTATGTAACACCGATCCCTTTCAGGGGCAAGCGCAATGAACCATCTTATCTTAGTAATACCGCTAAAGCGGTCAGCGAGATTTTGGGTGTTACCGAGGAAACTGCGGCTCTAAAAACCACCGCCAACGCAAAAAAAGTATTGAAGATTAATATATAAAATTTCGTGGTGTAAAGTTCGAAATGACTCTCTGTGATACAAAGAATAAAAATAAATGATTAATATTAAAATCTAACCTTGGTTTCATTAATGAAACCATCCCATGCTGTGGATACAAACAAAATAATTACATTTTATATTTGATTAGGCCGATTAAGGCAATTAGTAATTAGAAATTAAAAATTGTAGAATCCTACTATATGTATCCTTTTTCTAAGATAGAAAAGAAATGGCAAAAAACCTGGCTCACCAAAAAAACCTACGAGCCGGATTTTAAGAAGGCTAAAAAACCTTTCTACAATTTAATGATGTTCCCGTACCCTTCGGCTGAGGGACTGCACGTCGGTAATATGTACGCTTTTACGGGTGCGGATATTTATGGCCGTTTTAAGCGTATGCAGGGCTACGATGTTTTTGAACCAATCGGCCTGGACGGTTTTGGCATTCACTCCGAAAACTACGCTATTAAAATCGGCCGCCACCCGGCCGAACAGGCTAAGATTTCTCAAAAGAATTTTTACCGCCAGCTCCAGCTTATTGGGAATGGTTTTGCCTGGAAAGAGGCCCTGGCTACTTACGATCCGGCTTACTATAAGTGGACACAGTGGATTTTCACTCAAATGTTCAGGCGCGGTTTGGCTTACCGCAAGAAGTCACCTGTTAATTGGTGCCCATCGTGCAAAACTGTCTTGGCAGATGAGCAGGTTATTAATGGCAAGTGCGAACGCTGCAGCAGCGAAGTTATTAAAAGAGACTTAGAACAGTGGTTTTTTAAGATTACCGATTATTCGGAAAGGCTGCTGAACAATTTGGATAAAATTGATTGGTCAGAAAAAGTAAAAATAGCCCAGCGTAATTGGATAGGAAAATCAGAAGGAGCTTTAATCACGTTCCCGCTAATTGATATTCCAGGGCAGAAGAATGGCAAACATTCGCTCGAAATATTTACCACACGCCCTGATACCATATTCGGTGCCACGTTTATGGTTATTTCTCCCGAGCGCGCGAAACTATGGCTCGATACGGGTTGGCAAGCGGACGAAAAAGTTAAAAAGTATGTCGCGGACACTCTCGCGCGCAGGTCGTTGACCGCAATAGAGAAGACAACCGAAAAGACCGGAATTTTTTCCGGCGTATCGGCGGTAAACCCAGGAATCGGTGAGAAAATTCCAGTCTGGATATCGGACTATGTTTTGGGGGGAGTGGGCACCGGAGCCATTATGGCCGTACCTGCTCACGACGAGAGGGATTTTGAATTCGCCCATAAGTTTAAGCTTCCTATACGCGTTGTCGTTTGTCCCAAAGAACATAACGAAGCTTGTAGTGAACATAAAGAGGCTTATACCGGAACGGGGCATTTAATTAATTCTCATAAGTTTAACGGGATGTTTTCTGATCACGCTAAAAACGCCATAATAAAAGAAATCGGCGGGAAGAAACAAACACAATACAGATTAAGAGATTGGCTTATTTCCAGACAAAGATACTGGGGCCCGCCCATACCGATGATTTTTTGCGAAGCCTGCGCGGGCCAGGGTTTAGGCGAGAGGGAAGATATGCCGGGCTGGTATGTTGTACCCGAAAAGAATCTGCCGGTTAAGTTGCCTTACGTTATGAACTTCCGGCCTACCGGTACAGATCAATCCCCCTTGGCCTCGGTGGAGTCTTTTTATAAAGTCAGGTGCCCAAACTGTTATGCTATGGCCAGACGCGAGACGGATGTTTCCGACACTTTCTTGGATTCAGCTTGGTACTATCTGCGCTACCCTTCGGTTAAAGAAAGTAAAAACCCTTGGGACCCGAATATTACGAAGAAATGGTTGCCGGTGAATATGTACATCGGAGGAGCGGAGCATTCCGTCCTGCATCTTTTATATGTCAGGTTCCTGGCTATGGTTTTTAAAGATATGAAGCTGACTAATTTCGAAGAACCTTTCCCTAAGTTCAGGGCTCATGGCCTTATTATCAAAGACGGCAGCAAAATGTCCAAGTCCAAAGGCAATGTGGTTAACCCGGACGAATACATTAAGAACTTTGGCGCGGATGCTCTCAGAATGTATCTGATGTTTCTCGGGCCTTTTGAAGATGGGGGAGACTTCAGCGACGGTGGAGTTAAAGGTACTACCAGGTTCTTGGAAAGAGTCTGGGTAATTGGCCAGACTAAGAAGTTCGCCTCGAAGGCCGAAGGCGCGCTTGAAGCATCAATTAACAAAACTATTAAAAAAGTAGGAGAAGATATTGAATCTCTCAGCTACAACACCGCCATTTCAACTCTGATGATTCTTTTGAATGATTTTGAGAAACATCCTGGGGCCATTACTAAAAAGCAGTTTGAATCTTTCCTGAAACTCTTGGCTCCTTTTGCCCCCCATCTTACCGAAGAACTCTGGAGCCGGCTAAAGAACAAAAAAACTATTCATAAAGAGAAGTGGCTTAAATACAGCGAGAAGTTATCTAAGGAAGATTACTTTGATTTGGTGGTGCAAGTTAACGGCAAGTTCCGGGCTAAAGTGAGAGCCTCCGTCGGCTTAACCGAAAAAGAAGCGGTGGCGCTGACGCTCAAAGACCCGAGTGTAGAGAAGTACATAAGCGGTAAAAACATAACTAAAATAGTTTTCGTTCCTAACAGGCTCATTAACCTGGTTATCTAGGCTACTATTGACAAAAATGCTGAAAAATGATAGGTTGAGCCTGTTCTTTAAATCGGATCAAGTGTGCCTGAAAGTGGCCCGATTTTAGTTTAGGTCGAATTATTAGTTTATTCGCTTAATTATTTGGGGCCTATTTCAGGGAGTACTTGAGGTAGGTCACTTAATGTATTCTTATGGAAAACATTAAAATTGATGGTCGCAAGACCATTATGATGACCTGCATAGGTATCATTCTCGTCTTCTTCGCTTTTATGCTTTTTTTGGGAGCTAGGTGGCTTTACAACTACACTAACTCACCAATATCTGATGTCACTCAGTCTTACGATCAAGACTGTCTCTGCAAGTGCAGGGGGCATTACACGGCGGTCATAACGCCAAAGCCAAAACCGAAGCCTACGCCTGTACCGCAGCCTAAGCCGACGCCACAGACGTGGATTGGTCCTCCGCCTTACAGCGATCCAATCCCGCTCTATACGCCGCCTCCGGCTCCTCCACCTCAGCCGCAACCGCAGCCACAGCCGAATCCGTCTTACATTGGGCCTCAGCCTTACAGCAACCCAACGCCTCAGACAGGTACGACTTACAACTCCGGTTCCATTGGCGGAGCTCCATACAGCGACAGTGGAGGATCGACTTCAGGCATAGGACCTCAGCCCTACCCGTCTTACTAGACGGACCTATGGGCAGGTTAACCTACGAGAGATAGGGCAAGCGCAAGTTTGCCCTCATCTTTAAGGCCTTTATTTATATAGTTTGGAGGGTAAATAGAAGTTTTAAATGTGAGCGAAGATAAAAAGTCACAAAAAATAAATAAAAAATAAATGAAGATAAATTTAATTGGTAAGTTCTCTGCTGTCGCTCTTGGAGCGGCTGCTTTATTGAGCTTAGCCCCTGTGGCTTTGGCCGCGGCCCAATTCAATACGGCTTCCGGTGACAGACCGACCTTGCAGGTCGTTAATGCCACCACTAATCCGTATACCAACTCCGCTTGGAGTAACAGCGCCACGGTGTCAGATGGGAAT
>DASRUQ010000019.1:0-5889 GCA_035655355.1 Minisyncoccota bacterium | reverse complement strand
CAAACCAATTCTCGTTTTGTCGGAAAAACAGGAAAGGATGACCGTGGGTGTTATTAAAAACAATGTCCTCCGTTTCATACACACAATATTTTACGAAACGACGCCAAAGGAAAAATTAAAACCCGAGCTTAAAAGGGTAATCAACTTCTACGAGGGAGAATACGAGCTTCTCTCAAAAATAATCATCCTGGATAAAGAAACGGCTGAGTTGGCGCGTGAAGTAAGCGAACTGGATGTTGAAGAAGCTAAAATTATTGAACCCTTTGCCAGCACCAACGAGATGAGTAAAGACGCCGGTAAGTGGTTAGTCTCCGCTGGCGCCGGGAAGAGAGGCTCCATGCCCCGAAGAGAAGATACGCTTGTCAGCCTGATGCCCGTAGGCACGGAGGAGGCCTACGAATATCATAAAGCTGTCACTTTTGCCAACCTCATGGCAGACATCATAACAGTTTCCTCTGTTATATTCTTAGCGGTATTTTTGGGAACCTGGTTTCTGATGCTCTCTGTTCAGCAGTCTTTAAGTAACCAATACGCCCTTTTTTCTTCTTTGCCTATACCGACCGGAACTACAGAGTTTGAGGCCAGAGCCAGACATCTAAACTATTTGATTTCTCGTACAGACGAGATTGTAAAGTCAACGCCTATGTGGAGTAACGTCGTTAAAGAGATAAGAGTGAGAATAGCCCCGGGAATAATAGTTAGCAATGTTGTAATAAATTCTCCGGAAACGCCGATATCAATGCAGGGCACGGCTAGAGACAGAGATACAATTAACCTGTTAAAGAGAACATTTGAAGCATCCAGTTTTTTTACAGGTGTGAATGTTCCGCTCACCAACCTGGAGAAAAAAACAGATATTCCGTTTTCTATCTCATTCCAACTCAAAGACCCACAATCGGTATACCTTAAATAAAACATGTTTACTAAAAGACAACTTACTATAGATCTGACAGAAACCCTCGGACGGGTTCTATTAGCCGTCATAACGGCTTCCGCCGTTATCTATCTGCTTAGCGGCCGGATAGCTGCCATCGGGCAGACAGCCAAAGAAAATCGGACAGCGGTAACCATACTTGAAGGAAGAAGTCAGGTTGGGAATGATCTCAAAAATAACTTTGCTTCTATAGGTGACGGCGACAAGAAAGTGGAAGGAGCTTTTGTTGAAGCAGAAAACATAACGGAGTTTATTAATAAGCTTGAGAACATCGCGAGAGACGTCGGTCTTGAACAAAACTTAAAATTCTACGCCTTAACACCACTGCAAACATCGCTAGAGAAAACTGGAGAAAATAAGCCGGCAGAAGAATTAAAATTAATGAGTGTGGATTATAATATTAACTTAAAAGGCAATGCGGCCTCTCTCGTCAGGTACATTGGGGAATTCGAAAAATTGCCTTACTTTTCTAAAATAACCTCAGTTACCATAAATTCATCTCCGATTGTAGGCTGGGAAAAAGAAGCCGCTATCTCAATAAGCGCGCGACTATATCTAAGACAATGAACAACTTTAGAATAAATTATAAAAAGATGATTTATCCGGGGACGTTAGTTTTAACGATAATCATCATAATTGTTTCGGCTATGCTTACCATCGGGTTTCTGACAGCTGGTCTTAATGCTGCTTTTGACGTTAATAAATCAGCCTTGGAGTTGGGTGCCGTGAAAATTGACATAGAAAGTTATAAACTAACCGCTAAGAAACTAAACATTCCATATCCGGCTACGCCGTAGTTCCGTTTACTCCCCCATTCCCTGCCGAGAAAAAAACAACAATAATCAGCTTCTCTCCGTAAAATTTCTGAAAATGACTTCACTTTACTTATGGAGCGAGCAAGGGGAATCGAACCCCCATCTCAACCTTGGGAAGGTCGTGTTCTACCACTGAACCATGCTCGCAGGGGCTAAACTTATTATTTTTGTTAAGCCGGGGCTTGGGAACCTTGCCTGCCCTGCATGCGCAGGCATGGCATGCAGGAGGCAAGACAGGCCTAGGGTAAGCCCACCACTATCTCAAACGAAACTATAATAACACAAGGCTACTGCCGTTTTAAACGGTAAGCGCCGGAAGGCCCAAATCTTACTAATCAGAAACCTGATTGTCCTGCGCCGGTATTACTATAATAAGTTTCTCTCCGGGAAGTCTGACGTTGAACCTGGCCCTTAATTCTTTTTCTAGATTCCTAGGATCGGCGAAATACTCTATTTGAGATTTTAAGTTGCTATTGTCTAATTCCATGGCATTTTTCTCCGATCTAAGCTCGGCTAATTTTGAGCTAGCGTCGGCTGCCTCCAGGCTTATTTTATAAATCTGATAACCGAAAAAAATAAAAAAGGCCAAAAAGACAGAATAAATTAAATAATTTCTCACCCTTAAAGTTTACCTCTTTAAGAGTTCCTTGAAAACTTGAGGAGAAACCGAAACTCGCCCAGCTTCTTTAAGCCTCTTCTTGCCTTCTTTTTGCTTTTTCCACAGTTTCATCTTTCTCGTACGATCGCCGCCGTTCTTACCGAAGTCGCCCAAAGCCTTCTTCATAGCCGGGATTGTTTCACGAGCCACGATCCTGCCGCTAGCTGAAGCTTGGATAGCCTGGGTAAATTGCTGTTTGGGCAAAAGTTCTTTAAGCCTCTCCACTGTTTTTCTGGCGACCGATTCAACATCGTCTTGGGAAACTACCCGGGAGAGTCCCGGTACCGTATCTCCCGCTACTGTTACATCCAGTCTTTTTACTTTAGCCAAACGATAATCGGAGAACTCGTAACTAAAAGAAGCAAATCCCGAAGAAACCGATTTTATTCTGTCGTCGAAATCAGAAATAAGATCGCTTAAGGGCAAATCAGCGGTCAGTATAACTCTTTCTCCCCTAGTCTCCGTCCTAATCTCACTCATCCTAAAAACATCTTTGAGCTTTAGAATACTTCCTAAATAAGTAATTGGAGAAAGTATGGTAATTTTTACCATCGGCTCCATCGCCGCGGCGTAATCGTCCGGGAAGTCTTTGGGGTTTTCAATTGTTTTCCATTCGCCTTTATCGTTTTTGACCTTATAAGCCACCGAAGGAAAACTGTTTACCACTTTAATATTAAATTCTCTCTCCAACCTCTGCGTCACTATTTCGAAATGGAGCCTCCCGAGAAAACCGCACTGAAAACCTCTACCTAAAGCATCGCTCGTAGTGGGAATAATAGAGAATGATGAATCGTGAAGTTTTAGTTTGTATATAGCTACTTTTAAATTCTCGTAATCATCTCCTTCGTCTGGGTAAAGAGCTACGAAAACTACCGGCGAGGGCAGCTGAAAACCAGGCAACGCTTGCTCACCTATAGTGTCTCCGACCCTGACAACCCCAGGATCTTTTATGCCCGTCGCTATATAGCCTATCTCCCCAGAGCTAATAACATCTTCGGCTTTTAACTCGGGTTTAAAGAAACCGACTTCTTTTATTTTAAATTCTGTTCTCGCTCCAATTAGTCTGGCATTTGTCTGCGTTCTGAACTCACCGTTAAAAACTCTCACAAAGGCTAACACTCCTTTATGTTCGTCATATAAAGAACTGAAAACCAAAGCCGCTCTGGCCTCTGTCTCCTTGGGGTCGGGAAATTTTCTGACAACCTCCCGTAACAGCTCCCTGACTCCCTCTCCTGTCTTCCCGGAAACCTTAAATATTTCTTCCTCACTGGTTTCCAATAAGTCGGCTAGGTCTTTAACAGACTGCTCCGTCTGCTCACTTGAGGCGATATCCACTTTACTCACCGCCCCAATAAACTTTAACTCGGCTTTTCTGGCGCTTTCCAGATTAGCCAAGGTTTGCGCTTGAATACCCTGAGTAGCATCTACTAAGAGTATGGCGCCCTCAACGGCTTTTAAGGACCTAGAAACCTCATAAGAAAAATCCGAGTGCCCGGGAGTATCAATAAGATTCAAAATACAGCCTTCAAAGGACATCCGCACCGGAGCCATCTTGATAGTGATACCCCTTTCCCGCTCGAGGTCCAGTGCGTCCAGGTATTGGGCCTTCATCTTATGAGGCGGCACAGTCCCAGTCACTTCCAGCATTCTATCTGCCAAGGTGGATTTACCGTGATCAATATGGGCGGTTATTACAAAGTTTCTTATTTTCTCCATTGTTACTCGACCCTAAGACTTCTGTAGCGTCAGGTCTATAGTCAGTCGTGAGGGTATGTTATCGGTTTTGTAATGATAAATAAAGTCATCTGTCTCAGCCCACTTGTAGCCATTGGGGGCTTCTACGATGTAATCAAAGCTGTAATCCACTCCGGATTGTTTATCTAAGACAAACTGAAACTTAGCCCCAGGCGTTAAATCCACTCTTCTCGCGCTCTGGTAAGTCCAATTCAACTCCTTAGATTTCCCGGCGGCAATATTGAACCACGTCCCAAAAACAGTCTTACCGTCTTCTTCGTAAGAATAAGCATTAAATTCTTTTAACCGTTGCTCGGTGCTTTCCACCGCCGCCAGATCAGGGTCAGTCAGGTATTTAACCGACTTATAATTCACCAAAGGCACCACGGCTTTGAGTGTATTCCCGGCTAGAGCTGTCAACCTGGACCCAGGTAAAGTAAAAACTTTAAGGAAGTTGATATTAGCAACCCGGTACCAGCTTTGTTTTTGGTTTTGCCCGTTATGGGTTCTTGCGATTTTAAGATTATCTGTAATAAAACCCCGTTCATCAATTTTACTCGCCAGCTGCACCTGTTGGTTCATAAAAGCATCTGTCTTACCTCCCGCCACATTCGCATTCACCACAGCCAGATAATCGCCGCTCCAATTGGAAGCTATGTCATACGATTCACCGCTGAAACCAAGTAACTCCACCACGTTTTGGAGTTTTTGGTCTTTAAAATAAAACTTAATATCTTTATTATTAAGCCTGTAGTTTATGTCTTCTCCTAAAAGTCTCTTATCGGAGTCGCTTAAAGAGCTTAATTTCTCTATCAGCTTGGGCAAAATAAATTTTAAAATCTTTTTGGAATTTTGGCCCGAAATCTTGCCCCGGCCGGCTTCCACTTGATACTGCACCTCTTCCAAAAAATTCTTATCGTTGAGAGTCAGTTTATATTCTGGTAATTCTATAGGGCCGGTAACCTGCAAAATATCCTGCACCACTTTTACGTTCATTGCTATCACTCCCTGGAATTTAATGCCTGGGTCCTCATAAACCGAAGATTCTTCTATAAACTGTATAATTTTTTTAGCCGAATCAGGGAAACTAAAGAACCAGTTGGCATCTCTTGCTCCCCAAGTTCCGGTCATACCCTGCAATTGTTTAGGCGGAACGATATTTAAATCCAAGAACTTGTCGGGAAGATAGATATCATCAACATTAATATCTTTAACGTGCCCCTTGTTGACAGTGATATCGGCGTAACTTCCGATAAACCCCCCGCCCGGTCTAATCTCAGAAGGGTTTTCAAAAACAGCCAAAAGATGTACATCTTCCGGCTGACTCAACATATTTATTAAAGCATCCAGACCCTCGGTGGCCTTATTGGCTTTAAGGTTAAAATCAACATACTGAGCTAAGTTCTCGGCTGAAATCCCCCCCGCTCCCGAGACTACATTGCGCACATCACCAGCCAGGTTACTTACGGTTGAAATATCATCTCTTAAGCGCTTCAAAAGTCCCAGTACATCTCCATTGTCCGACAAGACTATTCCTAATCCGGAGGATTTAAGTTGTTTAAGAGTCTCATTAATATCTCCAACGGTAGCAGTCAGCTTAACTACTTTAGAGATAGTCTCAGGAATCTGGCTTAAAATCGGCACGAAAGAAAAAATATTCGCTCTGTTATAAAGACTATCGGCTGCCGCCTGAGCCTGATCTATAGACTTACCTGCAGCTTCCGGCTCAAAACTGGAGAGCTGCGCAC
>DASRUQ010000018.1:0-3825 GCA_035655355.1 Minisyncoccota bacterium | reverse complement strand
TAACTTCCGGGTTGTTCTTAATAATCTCCCTCATGGAATCCAAATGAAAATGGTCCTGATGTTCATGGGTGATAAGCACTACATTTATCCCCGTAACTTCATTTTGGGCCTCGCTATAAACTCCAGGATCGGTCAACACCCTCAAACCGTTTTCTTCTATTAAGAGGCAACAATGCCCAAATTTAGTTACTTTCATAATGCGTCTTAAAAATTAATAGTATCATCTCACTGGGCCAGGTTAAAGCTCCTCCCCGAGGCTATCGCCGAAGAGATTTCAGGGGACAAAATACCCGAAGTCAGATCTTTTATGACTTTTTGAGCCACATCTTCGGGAGCCAGCGCCGCTTCACTGTTGTTTATAACGATTGGCAACAGGTTAAAGCCAACTTTGCCTTCTCCTATCTCCACCCGTACCGCTAGCCCTCTTTTTGTCTCCGCCGAAAAGTTCTGATCAAAGATAAAGTTACCCAGAGAATAGAAAATAGCTTTACCTTTATATATCTCTAATGGCTCCACTACATGGGGATGGGCGCCGATAATAACATCTGCTCCGGCATCTATCAGTGTGTGAGCTATAGCCTGTTGTTCCAAAGAGGGCTGGAGCTCGTACTCCACTCCCCAATGAGCCACAAGGATTATATAAGAACATTGGGGCTTAATTTTTTCTATCTCTTTGATAACAGATGTGACGTCGGGGTTATAAAGTGAGTGGTAACCGACGAGACATATATTCTGATTCTTTATTTTTAATTCGCCTGAGATATTCACACTATTAGAGGCCGAACCGAAAGAAATTATTCCAGCTTTCCTCAAATAATTCACCGTCTTCAGGTAGCCACTAGTGCCGAAATCAAAAGAATGGTTATTAGCTGAACTCATGGCTGTAAAACCCACACTCTTTAACCAAGTTGCATAATGCGGATCAAAGGTGAAGTGAAAAATAGAATTATTTTCTATCGCCACTGATTTCTCGTCAGTTATAGCTCCTTCTAAGTTCCCCACTACTGCGTCAGAACCTCTGAAGATATCCCTCAATCCCCTAGCTAAAGAGACGTCTCCATAATTTTTAGCATGAATAGCCACGCCACGATCCAACATGATGTCGCCCGTAAAAACTATCTTCGGATTATCGGCTTTTAGCTCCTCTGTTTTAATGGACACAGCGGGGGGGATGTCCCCAGCTTTACCGGAAGACGCGCTAAGTGACGCCAGATAAAAAATAGCAGCCAATAATACCAGCCCCAGTACGAGACCTTTCGCTACAGCCATTCCGGTATCATGCTTATTCACTTCTTTTAATATGGTATTTAATGAATTGTCTCTAATTAAGATTCTTGAGATAAATCTCAGTAAAGGTACTTAGAGCGTGGTATCCCAATAAAGAAAATCATGAGCTGGAATAAGATTCTTTCAACTTTTTAGCAAGCTCATTTAATTTTTCAAAGTCAGCCCTCGGCCCGCTGGCGGAAGAAATCCAGCCTTCATATTTATCAAACCAGTGTTCCTGCCCGGAAAGAAATTGTTTCCATTCTCCGCGTTTTAGATTCTCCGTGCCGTGCATGGGCACGAGTTTGATATGCGCGTGATCAATTCCGGTACCCTCCATAATGAGGCCGACTCTCCCAACATCGGAGTAATAATTTTCAAGAATTCGCGCCACCTCTTTAGAGGCAAGGATTAACCGCTGTAAAATATCATCGGGCATTTTAAGGACATCGCTCCCGTAATGTTCTTTCGGGATAACACAGGAGAGCCCCTCGGTATTCGGATCAATGGAGAGAAACGCCATAAATTCGGTGTCTCCCCAGAAGGATGCTATCGGAAGCCTGCCTGCGGCAATTTCACAGAACGGACATTTATTTTCTTTTGTTTTTGCCTCGTAACTTCCCATAAGCCAAGTGTAACTCAACTAAATAAATTAGGGTACTCTACTGCGGTATCTGTTTGAAAATACTTATCCTGAGTCAAAGGATCCGAACCGAACTGAAAAGTGGAGGTGGGAACCGGGACAGGCTGTAATTTTCAGATTACGGTTTCTTTAGAATAACCTCGCTATCGGTCAAGAAATAATTTACAAAAAATAACTGAGAATAATTAAAATGACTGTGATAATTAAAATTCTCCAGATTAAATTAATTTTTCTCATATTATTTACTCATATCCGCATCGATCAACTTATCTATCTCATTAAATTCCAACTCACAACCAGGGAATTGAACTTCTTTTTTTATGCCGTCCAGATTAATAAGATAGTCTACATAATAATCAGTGACCATCTCCGTTTCGCACGGTTTATTCATAATTCCAGAGTCTCGAATTTGCTTGATTATTTTATTCATCAGGTTTTTATCCAGTTCCTTTTGTGTGGTGGGATAAGTAGTTGCTTTTTCGCCATCTGGTGCCATAACCAATTCGTCTGATTCTGCGATCAATTTACCTGAAGAGTACAGGTAGGTATTGAAACGGCAACTGCCTCCATCTCCCGACCTGGTGCGGCAAAGACCGATAAAGGCGCGCTTGGCATACAATAAGTCAGGGTCATCTAAAATCTGGTCGCTGCCTTGCTCATTTGAGATAACCGGTGCGGATTTGGGTGGTGGAGCGCAACAGGTGTAGAAAAAATAGCTGTACAGCAAATATCCGGCCAAAAGCAGCAAAATTATCGCCACTGCCCATTTCCATTTTTTATTGGAAAATTTCATAAACTATAATTATGTAGCTCGTATTTATTTTCCACGGGTCATGGACAATCCACGCGCAACTCTTTTTCCACAAATAGACCGCCAAATGGTCCCGAATTTTTTATCCAGATACGAAAGTAATTTTTTGTAGAACCGCCACTATAACCATTATTTAAAGTGTATTTCCATGCCGTGGTTGGAGGATCACCGACTCCTCTTTTCTCTGTGCCGCGGTCAGGCGTCCATGAAGATTCAAGTTTTTGCCAGCTATCTGCATAGCCATACTGCTCAAACATAGTCTTTTGACTTTGATAGGATATATAAGAGCCAACTGGCCCGCTTGCCGTGCCACCGAATTCAACGGTATACCAATGCGCAACTACGTTTCCGTCTTGATTTACTTCATCTTTGATTAGGCGGCAAGTACCACTAATGGTGATATCAAGAGCAGTATCCGCGGACGGTGTTGCTTCTTGGGGAGACAACCCCCCCGTAGCTTCCTTTTCTTTCACCACCACCGCAAGATTCTGACATCCTTCTCCGCCATAGAGGTCTTTAGCACACAATCGGAATTCATAGGTGCCTGTCTGCGTAGGCGATCCGCGAAGCGTGCCATTCAGTTCCAATGTCATTCCCGGCGGCAAAAAGCCGGATTTTTTTATAAATGAGTATGGCGGAGTTCCTCCTCTTGGGTCTGTTGTTGTATCGGCAAGGGCTCCGCAAGTAGCGCCAGATATAGCGGAAGGCGGTTCGCAAAAAGGAAGCTCGTAAGATTCACCAATTACTGTCTGAATGTTGTTCCAGGGGCCAATAGTGATACCGCCTATTGAAGATGAATCGTCTGTTGGTGTTAGTTGGTTCTCTGGAACGATGTTTTCGGAAAGCGTGGTTTTGTTGACATAGCCAAGTTGGCCATTCGGAAAAGTAATTTCTGCCCACTCCGGATATTTATCGTATAGATCTCCTGGAAACGTAAGTTTTTCGTTTTGAAAAAGCGTATCAATTATTTTGCATGAGGTTGATGGGCATTCGCGGACATTCGCCCTTTTCGCTTCTACATAAAATACTTTGTCTTCCGAAACGCTTGTTCCCGGAGTAGGAGGTAGCTCAATTGTCGAAATAAGAACCGAGGAACTGGAAAGAA